>JAIRLU010000139.1 GCA_031259215.1 Treponema sp.
GGAGGTGATATACCCGTTTCCATTCCGAACACGGAAGTCAAGCCCTCTCACGCCGATGATACTGCCCTTGAAAAGGGTGGGAAAGTAGGTCGTTGCCAGGCTTTTTTGTTTTTTGCCCCCTCTTAGCTGAGGGTTTTTTTATTCTTGCAGAGACTTATTGTAAATGTAAGTCTTTGGGTATAACCTTTTTATGTTTTCCCCCTTGAAGAAAGGGCCATTCGATAGTACATTGATTACAGGTTTCTTTGACTTTATGAAAATGAGGTCAGAAAGGGAGAGTATATGGCTGATCAACATCAACTAGTCACTTTTCAGTTAGGTGAAGAGTTATATGGAATTAATATAATGGATGTTAAAGAAATAGTTCGGGTTCAAGATATTAGAGCTATTCCCAATGCACCTATGTATGTAGAAGGTATTTTTAATCTCCGCAGTGAGATAATTCCGATTATTAATTTGCATAAACGATTTCATCTAAAGAAAATGGCTGCTTCTGAAGATGATGAACTCTTGTCAGGCTTTATTATTTTGGATATTGATGGCATGAAGTTGGGGGTAATCATCGATAAGGTTTCCCGGGTGGTAACCATAGAAAAAGACGAGGTGCAACCTCCGCCTCAAATGGTGAGCGGTATTGGGGCTGAATATATTCAAGGGGTTGTTCGCCAGGATCATGGGTATCTTATCATCCTGGGGATTCGAGATCTTTTCAACCCCAAGGAACTCCAGAAGATTGCTAATATCCGATAAGGCCTTTAAGAAACGGAATAAGGTTCAAGGATCTGCATGAAAGTTGAAGTCTATTCTCCGACTATCCGCCGAAAAGAGATGGATGCGGTTCTTACTGCTATGGTGGAGGATAAGATTGGACCTGGAGAGCAGTCTCGGCTCTTGATTCAAGTTGCAAAGGAGTATCTGGGCTTTGAGTATTGTTTAGCCCTGAGAAGTCCGGTATTTGCCCTTTTTTTAGCCCTTAAATCATTGAATCTTGAAGATGGAGCAGGGGTCGTAGTGTCTGCATTATCCCCTCGGTATTATGCCCAGGTTCTTGAAGATCTGCGGCTGAGGCCAGTGTATTGTGATGTAAGTGCTTCATTCCCGTGTATAGACCAGGAAACCTTGGAGCAGGCCTGTAAGCGGGGGGATCCTTCGCCCAAATGTATTCTCGTGCACCATACTTTGGGCTTTGTACCGGATATGGCTTCTATTGTTCAGATGGGATTACCGGTTATTGAAGATCGTTCCCAGAGCTATGGTACTGAGGGGAAACCCTCAGCTTTAGGGTTTTTTACGCTTTTGGGCTTGGAAGAACGGGATATGCTTACCTCCGGCGGGGGGGCGCTCCTCTATGGAGTAAATCCGAGGAATGCTTCGGTGTTACGGACTAGGGGGGATTTGCCCCCTGAATACGGCCTCCCCGATATGAATGCCGCTATGGCGGTGGTTCAATTTCGGGAGGGGGCTAAGAATCTTGAAAAACGGAAGGGGATTGCCCAGATTTATACCCAATCGGCATTGCGTACCCGGCATAAACGGTTTATCTCTCGGGACGAGGAGGGGTATAATAATTATGCCTTTCCTTTAATTCTTGAAACTGGTATGAAGGAGGTAAAGGCCTATGCCAAACGAAAGGACATTGTGGTGGCCAGTGCCTTTGAAGGTACGCTGATGGGAAGTGGTATGGTAGAGCCCACAGTATGTCCTGAAAGTTACTCCCTGTCCTTAAGGACGGTTCTTTTTCCGCTCTATCCCCGGCTTGGAGTAGCAGATACTGCAAAGGTCGCAAAACTTATTGTAAGCCTTCCTTAGAAAGAGTAAAAACCAAAAAGAAGGGGGGGAGCATGGCCACGGTAAAAAGGGCGTTGTTGTTTATTAATCTGCATAAAGACAATGCCCAGCAGGTGGCTGATGAAATACGGGAAGAACTGAGCCGTAACCACATTGAAACGAGGGACTGTGCCTTTACCGGGAAGCCTGATAAAGATGTCCAGGGTAAGTATGATCTGGCATTCAGTCTTGGAGGGGATGGAACCGTACTCTATGCTGCCCGGTCTATGGCGCCTTTAGGGGTGCCGATTTTTCCGATAAATTTAGGCACCTTGGGATTTATCGCCGCAGTACATCCTGATGAATGGGTGCAAGTGTTTAACTGGTGGATGGAGGGAAAGATTGGAATTTCCCGAAGGTTTATGCTTGAGGTAACCGTAGAACGGGAAGGTAGAACCGTAGCCCGAGGTTCCTGTTTGAATGATACGGTTATCTCTGCTTCAGGGATAGCTAAGATCATCCGGCTCAAGGTAGAATCGGAAACCCTGGTTCCTCATGAATATATGCGCCTCGGTAAATACCGATCTGATGGGCTTATTGTCGCTACTCCCACGGGTTCTACTGCCTATTCGGTCTCTGCAGGGGGACCGATTCTCGATCCTGAGATGGAAGCGCTCATCATCAATCCAGTGTGTCCCTTTACCCTGTCGAACCGTCCTATCGTGGTCCCTGCCCGGGAAGCGGTTATTGTGGAAGTTGAAGCGGAACAGCGAAGCGGGGTACTCCTGACCTTGGATGGACAGGTAACTGAGCCGTTGGAACCAGGTGATCGGGTGTATATTAAGCAGGCACCTTATGAGGCCCAACTCATTGCCTCGGATAGGTGCGGGTTTTATAAGGCGCTGCGGACAAAACTTTCCTGGTCCGGAGGACCTGATGCTTGAAGAACTGAGTGTCCGAAATTTTGCCCTTATTGATGCCCTTTCTCTTACCTTTGAAGAAGGCTTTAATGTGCTTACCGGAGAAACCGGGGCAGGGAAATCCATCCTGGTAGGCTCCTTGAGTTTTTTATTGGGAGCAAAGGCGGACCCAGGAATAATCCGGACTGGAGCTGCTGAGGCCCAGGTATCTGCGGTGGTATCGCTGAAAAAGCAGCAGCCGGAGGCCTTGGCCTGGTTGCGCGCTCGAGGTATGAGCCTTGAAGATGATCGCCTGATCATTAGGCGGACTATCAAAACTTCAGGTCGAGGTGCCATCTCTATACAGCAGACTCCGGTAAGTCGGGGAGAGTTGGTGGAATTTATGGCATTTCTGTTTGACCTCCACGGCCAGCATACCCACGAATCGTTGCTGAAAAAAGAAACCCATCGGAAGTACCTGGACCGGTTTGCCGGTCTTGAGGAAGAGACTGCTGCTTTTAACCGGGTGTTTCTTGAAGGGGAAGCGAAAAAAAAGGCCCTGGATCGTTTCGTCAGTCTTGCTCGGGACCGGGGGATGCGACTGGAAATGTTACACTATGCGGTGGAAGAGATTACCCAGGGAAATCCCAAACCAGGAGAAATCCAGGACTTGGAACAGGAGGCTCGGCGACTTGGGGATTTTGAGAAATTAGCCGGTTTCGTGCAGAGTCTTGGGGCCTTTCTTTGTGATGAAGAACGGTCGATCCTGAGCCTTAGCCGGAGGATTCATGCTGCAATGGAAAGCGCTGCGGGTATTGACGGAAGACTTGCTTCCATAGCAAAACGCATGGAAGATTGGTATTATGAAACCGAGGATCTGGTGGAGGTATTCCGGGGATACCGGGATACCTTAACCTATGATCCGGGACGGCTTGAAGCGGTGGAGGAGCGGCTTGCCTTGTTATACCGGCTCAAGAAAAAATATGGCGGTGATGAAGATGCGATACAGAGGTATCGGGCTCAGGCAGAGGCAGAGATTGAAGCCCTCACCGCATCTGAAGCAGGTCAAGAAAACCTGACCACGATGATTTCGATGATTGAAGCGGATCTCGCTTCCCGGGCTCAGCGCTTAAGCGCCCAACGGATCGCCGCAGCCCGTGACTTGGAACCCCGGATAACGGCGAGTCTTACCCGCTTGGGGATGCCTCATGCCCGGTTTTCCGTATCAGTAATTTCCGAAGCTAAAGGGGCGAAGGGGTCCCGGTACCAGCCCTGGGGGATGGATGAGGTGGAGTTTTTCATCGCTCCCAATGGTGGTGAACCGGTACAAGAACTTTCCCGTATTGCCTCTGGGGGAGAGCTTTCCCGGATTATGCTGGCCATAAAGACCGTGCTTTCCGATGCAGATGCTTTGGAGACCTTGGTTTTTGACGAAATAGATACGGGTATTGGGGGGGAAGTGGCCTTATCGGTAGGGGAATACTTGGCTAAGGTAGGACAGCATAAACAAATTTTGTGTGTTACCCATCTTGCCAGTATTGCGGTTCGAGCCTATAATCATCTCAAAGTTGAAAAAAAGAATGAAGCAGGCCGGACGGTAACAAGCGTGGTGGTATTGAGTGCAGATGAACGGCGAAAGGAGATCGCCCGGATGCTTGCCGGGGATGCAGGTCCTGTAGCGCTTGCTCATGCAGATGCCTTATTAGTAAAATATAGCAATGGAGTAAAGGATGGCGAAACTTACTGAAAATACTGGTGAAGATCAGTATGTAACAAAAATCAACGAATATAAGCTGGTGATTAATAATATCCTCAAAGCAGAGGCAAAATTAGTGAGTGAGATAGCCCAAGAAAGTCCTGATATGCCATTGAAACAGTTTGATCTGGTGGAAACACGGCTTAATCTTGCCTCATACTATATGATTCTCACCGGTATGGCCCGGTCTGTTTTGAAGAAAGATAATCAGGGGACCCTTGATGAAGCGCGGAAATCCATTAATAAAAGCATTGCCTATCTTGAAGATATGGTAAGTAGCTATGTGGATGCGCTTTTTGCTGAATATGAAGATAAACTTGCCCTTTTGGAGCCGGTGAGTCCGGAACGGCGGTATAAGGTGATTCGAAAACTGGGCTTGACCATTCGGCTGCTTGAAAATACCTATGGAGATAATAGCAAATGGAAGTGGTCCTTTGTGGATATGGAGGGTCGTTTCGCCACGGTAACAAAAAATATCTTTGATGTAAAAAACATGGTGGCCCATACAGACCCCCGGTCTCCCCACTATGAAGCTGCAGTCTACCATTTGCAGTTGATCAAGCGGCTGCTTTTGCAGGCCGGAGAGCGTTATCGGGAACGGTATGAGCTCTCTACCGCCTCAATTGATGATTTTCGCATGGGTCTCAACCATTTGAACGCCTTGCGGCGGATCCACATCCTGCTCGGAGAAAGCCCTGAGTCGGAGATGCTCAAAAAGAAGATCGATTCCTGGTCTGCTAAATTGGAAGCGGACCTCCGGCGGAAAGAGGAAGAAGCCCAGGAAGCGTCTGAGTAAACATAAGATGCCGTATCGTTCCTTTAAGGTAGCCCTTGGGGAATTTAAAACCCTGTTACCCTATCTTTCTCGGTATCGTCTGTCTTATATCTGGGGTTTTGGGTGCCTCATAACCGTGGATGCTGCTCAGGTGCTGATTCCCCAGTTTATGCGTCGGGCAGTAGATTTGATTGCTTCAGGACATTTTACCTGGCAGGAAATAGGTATCCTTTGTGCAGGTATGGTTGGAGTGATGGCCCTTATCGCTCTGGGCCGTTTCCTGTGGCGGTATTTTATCCACGGCTCCTCCCGGCGGATCGAAATGGAAATCCGGGAAACCTTGTTTAAACACCTCCTCACCTTGTCTTATGATTTCTACCAGAAGCATAAAATCGGTGATCTCATGGCCCGATCTACTCATGACCTCAATGCGGTGCGTATGTCCATAGGCTTAGGCCTGGTGGCCCTGGTGGATGGTACCATTATGGCGGCTTCGATTCTGGTAATCATCTTCATCCAAGATCCGAGGACTGCTGCCTTTGCAGTACTTCCCCTGCCCTTTATTACCGCTATTATGCTCCTCTTTGGCGGCGCCTTGGGAAATCGGTTCAAGAAGGCCCAGGAAACCTATGCTGCCATGAGTGATACGGTACAGGAGACCTTCGCAGGAATTCGGGTGGTCAAGTCTTTTGTCAAGGAAGGGTGGTTCATCAAAAAATTTGCGGATACTAACGATGATTACCGGGAAGCGAATATGGCCGTGGTTAAACTGTATGGAGCCTTCTTCCCGCTGATTGTCTTTCTTTCAGGGCTTACCACGGTCATCGTGTTCTTGGTGGGAGGTATCCGGGTGGTGGAAGGGTTTATGAGTCCTGGGGATCTGCTCGCCTTGTTCCGGTATCTGCAAATGCTCATCTGGCCCCTTATGGGCGCGGGTTTTACGGTGAACATGATACAACGAGGAGCGGTGAGCCTTAAGCGGGTGAATGAGATCTTGGAGACTGCGCCGAGTATTACTTCCCCCCTTACTCCCCGAGAGCGGCCGACCGGGCAGGCTGATGCTATGGTCATTCGGAATTTGTCTTTTGCCTATCCTGAAGGCAGTGAGGTGCTGAAGGGGGTGAGTCTTACCATCAAGCAAGGGGCTTGGGTGGGGATCCTGGGCCGGACTGGTTCGGGAAAGTCCACCCTCATCAAAGCCATCACCAGGATGATCGATCCCCCTCCGGGTACGGTACTGGTTAAGGGTATGGATGTGCGGGATTGGGATTTGCAGGAATTGCGGGGTTGTTTCGGGGTTACCCCCCAGGACAGCTACCTCTTCTCGGATTCTATCAGAAATAATATCCTCTATAGGCTTGAACAAGATGCAATTGCTTCGAGCAGTGAACAAGGGGAAAGGGATGATACCCTGCTTAAGCAGGCGGTGACGCTTACGGCTTTGGATACGGATCTGGGGAGTTTTGCCCAGGGTGTGGATACCCTCATAGGCGAGCGGGGGCTTACCCTTTCAGGTGGACAGAAACAGCGAACCGCCATTGCCCGGGCCCTTATGGGGGAACCGGAATTCCTCATCCTGGACGATGCCCTTTCAGCAGTGGATGCGGAAACGGAAAAACGTATTCTCACCAGCCTTCTAGCAGAACGGGCGGGGAAGACCACGATTATCGTATCTCACCGGGTTTCAACCCTCAGTAATGCCGACTATTTGCTGGTTCTGGACCAGGGCCGTATTGCCGAGGCAGGAACGCCTTTGGAACTTACCGCAAGTGGCGGTTTTTATGCCCGAATGGCCGCCCTGCAGCAGCTTGATCAAGGAGAAACCTCAGGGGTATCTTCTACAGGTACGTCTCTTTTGGCAGTACCGACTATTCCGGAGGGCGGCGGTGGCTGACTACTTTGAAACCGAGGACGTGGTAAAGGGCTATGACCAGCATATCGTCGCCAGGATCCTTTCGTATGTCAAGCCCTACCGGTTTCTGGTGTTTTGTACCTTTCTTGCCCTGGGGCTCTCCACTTTGGGAGAATTAGCCATCCCCGTGATCCAGCAGCGGGTCATTGATGAGGCTATTCTGGCCCGGTTCCTCTTGGTGCGAAGGGATGTGTGGGCACAAGTAAAACTGACCCTTCCTCAGAATACGATAGATGCTTTAGAGCGAGGCTTGGCAGATCCTCAGTGTATCTGGATCGGGACCCAATGCTTGGTACCCTTGGGAAAGGATAGGAACCTGGCAGGCCGTGACGAGGCCCAACTGCGGGAAAAGGGTGTTATTGCCGAAGGGGAGTGGTATGCTTTTTCCTATATCCCCGGAGATGGGGCCTCTGAGGTGATGGCAGCCCATGAGGACTTGTTCTTAATCGGAGCGCACGGTGGGGCTATACAGACTCAGGATCTGGCATCCTTGGAGGCAGGGGAAATTGCGGCGCTGCGGAGGCGGGACATCGGGTATATTATCCATGCAGCCCTGGTGCTGCTGGGTATCCTCACTGCGGTTTTGGTGTTTACGTTTGTACAAACCTGGACCACCACCCTTATTGGCCAGCAAGTGATGAAGGATCTCCGGCTCGCCTTGTTTCATAAAACCGCTTCTCAATCCACGGCTTTCCTTTCCCGGCATCCCGTGGGCCGATTGGTAACCCGGCTGACCGGGGATGTGGAAACCATCAACGAATTCTTTACTTCCGTGCTGGTGGCCTTTCTTAAAGACCTCTGTAGTATGGTGGGGGTGCTGGGGACCTTGTTTTTTCTTTCCCCCACCTTGGCTTTGGTGGTGCTTGCGACTTTACCGCCGGTGATGGTTCTCACGGCCATGAGCCGCCTCAGAGCCCGGGATGCCTTCAGACGGCAGCGGACCGCTTCTTCCCGGGTCAATGCCTACCTTTCCGAGCGTCTTGCCGGGGTGCAGGTGGTCCAGCTCTTCCGGGGGGAAGCCAAGAGCATCCGGGAATTCAGCGACCGTAACCACGAACTCATGGAAGCTAACCTGGGGGAGATGTATGTGTTTGCTACTTTTAGGCCCTTGGTGGAATGGTTTTCGATCCTAACCGTGGCAGCGATCATCGCGGTAGGGAGTAATCTGGCCTTGCACTTATCCCTTTCCCTAGGGGTTCTCATTGCTTTTATTAACCTGGTAGGTATGTTTTATGCGCCGGTGATGGATATTGCGGAGAAATACACCCTCTTACAGTCTGCTATGGCCGGGGGCGAGCGGGTCTTTAAGCTCTTGGATACAGAGGAGTGTATTCCAAACGAGGGAAAACAGATGGCGGAGGGAATGATCCGGGGACGTCTGAGCTTCGAAGATGTGCATTTTGCCTATAAACCCGGGGAAGAGGTGTTGCGGGGCCTCTCTTTTACCGTAGAGCCGGGAGAGATGGCCGCGATTGTGGGCTATACCGGTGCGGGAAAGACCACCATCATCAATGTGCTTACCCGGCTCTGGGATATTGATTCCGGGTGTATTCGCCTGGACGGGATTCCCTTACCAGAGATACCCCTGGAAGTGCTACGGGCTTCGGTGCTGCCGGTTTTACAGGAGGTATTTTTATTTTCCGGTACGGTGGCAGAGAATATCAGCCTGGGGTTTCCCCTTTCGGAGGCGCTCATCGTGGATGCAGCCAAGGCGGTCCATGCTCATGACTTTATTTCCCGATTGCCCCAAGGGTACCATACGCTGCTTTCTGAAGGGGCCACGAATATTTCCTCCGGCCAGCGGCAGCTCATTAGCTTTGCCCGGGTCATAGCCCACAACCCGGCCGTCGTCATCCTGGACGAAGCCACCAGTTCAGTGGATACCGAGACCGAGGGGCTTATCCAACTGGGGATGCAGCAGGTTCTTGCCGGGCGTACTGCCCTGGTGATTGCCCATAGGCTTTCCACCATACGCCATGCCAACCAGATTCTGGTACTTTCCGGGGGACGTTTGGCGGAAGCAGGAAAACACGAGGACCTTATCGCCCGAGGCGGCCTCTATGCGGGCTTGTACCGCTTGCAATTCCAGGCCTCCCAAGGGCCCCCCAGGGGGTTTAACGCCCCTGTATAGCGTGGTGATAAGCGGTCGGGGCGCCCCTTGCTTCTAGTTTTTGCCGCTGTGCCCGCCCGCGGGTTTAATGCCCCTGAAGGGCAGGGGTGATAAGGAGTCGAAGCGCCCCTTGTTTCTGGTTTTTGCCACTGTGGATCTTGCTTCAGGTCTTTGCTGCTTCAGAGCCACGCCCACAATATAGGTAAGCACGCTTCGCAGGATGTAGGAACGAAGGGACGTGCGCCCCCATTGCTTACTACGCGGCCCCCTGCTACGCCCGCCGCAGGCGCCCACGACAACCAGATTTGATGCTTCTTATCCTGATAAAAACTCCCCATTTCGTCCATTTCAACCCGAGTTGCTGGTTGCTGATAGGACCTTTTTATCGGATTCAAGATAGTCTTTGTTCACATAATCTATGGATTCCTCTTTTTTTAATACTTCGCCAGTTCAATTCTGAAGTGCGAAAAGATGCTCGGAAAAAAACCTCGTTAGGAGTCCGATATCCTAAAGCCTTGCGAGGACGATTATTTATCTTTTCGATAATCCGGTCAAGCTGTCT
>JAIRLU010000204.1 GCA_031259215.1 Treponema sp.
TTCCGTTCGTGCTGGTTCGTGGGGTTCGTGGTTGTTTTAGTCTAAGCAAGGTACTCGTCGATTTGTACCCAGTCTTTTTCTCCTCTGTAACTGCTATTCCGCACTCCACCCCTAACCGCTTGCTTCATTTCCTTGTGTCCAATCACACATCCCTACCGATTTCTCCGCCAGTTTCCAATCACCCTTCTCCTCATTAAACACATTTCCTTCCCAGAACCCGCGTCCTGCCTCAGCGCTTCGTACCACCACCCCACGCCTCAGGGTCTTTCCTTTTATCCATCCCCCTATCCCCGGTACCGGT
This sequence comes from Treponema sp., assembly GCA_031259215.1. Lineage (GTDB taxonomy): Bacteria > Spirochaetota > Spirochaetia > Treponematales > Breznakiellaceae > JAIRLU01. The sequence continues at coordinate 302 of JAIRLU010000204.1, forward strand.
GCCGTCCCCAGTTTTTCAGTACCCCCCTTTGGTCTTCGGGGGCATGTCCCCCGGCCAATGTCCGCCAACCCTTGAGACCCCAGGAGATACATTTCTAGGGTTCTTCACAATGGAAAAAATACGTACTTGACAAGCCCCTTATACCGTGGTATATAAAATAAATTCCCCTATGCTTGGTGATGAACATCAGGCTGTCTTTTTCCAGGAACGTATTGTATTAATCCCATGACGGGATGAGGCAGACTATAGGTTTATAGGCCTGTGCGGAAATGAATTCCCTATAACACAACTCAGAGGAGTATCCTATGACTCGATCTTTTCTTGTGAAGGCTGCACTACTCTTGCTTGCCGCTTATCTTCCTGCCCATGAATTCTTTGTCATGCCCCAGGAAGTCAAGGACTACCGTGCCGGTGACACGGTTCAGATTAATGCCCTTTCTACCCATTATTTCACTGTTGGGGAAGAGCTGGAACCGGTAGAGGTTAATGAGGTTTACCCCGTAAAAAACGGCAGTAAAGGGAGTAATCTTCCCCTTAAGGCAAACCCCGACAAACTCTGGTATGAAACTACCTATAAATTGGCGGATAACACTCCGGTCATTCTGGTAGGCAACCGAAAAGGTAATTTCTACTGTCTTTTTACCAATGGTGATTATGCAGATGGTACCAGGGCTGCTGTGGCTGCTGCAAATCCTGGAAAAACCATTGCAACGGCCCGGTACTTTGCAAAATATTCAAAGTATTACCTCAATCCGGATCCCAAGGATACGACCTTTAATAGACCCCTGGGACACCCCATCGAAATAATACCCATAGAGAATCCGGCAAGCTACAGGAAAGGGTTCAGGCCGAAATTCAGGGTTTTATTCAATGGACAGCCTCTGGCAAATGCGGAAATTGCAGCGACCTATGATTATTACAACTACAAAACCGCCAATGCCTATGCTCAAACCCAAAAAACCGATGCAAAAGGGGAAGTGCAATTTAACATCACCGATCCTGGCATTTGGCTCGTCCGGATCAGCGATACCCGCAAGTCCCAGTATCCTAATACCGACGAAGATAACAATAACGCCATCTTGGTGTTTACCGTCAAGTGAAAAGGCCCTTGCCTCTTGTCCTGCTGCTTTCCGCAGCAGGGCTCTGGTTCCCCGTGTCTCTCTTTGCCCATGGCGTTGAGGTTTATGACATAAGCGGCAGCACCGATAAGCCGGTGTCCACGGTACATTTTACCTACAGTACCGGGGAACCTATGGCTTTTACCAAAGTCAAAGTCTATCCCCCGGCACATCCTGAACAGGAGATTCTGTTCAGCCTTACCGACCGAAACGGATTATTCAGTTTTACCCCGGATGAACCCGGAGAATGGCGCTTGGAAGCTGCGGACGATATGGGACACCAAGGGAGTATCACCCTCCAGAGCAGCGCCCAAGAAGCTCAGGCCCCGGAGAAAAAGGCCGACGGAAAAGCTCCCCTTCCCCTGAGGATGGTCCTGGGGCTCAGTCTCATCCTGAATATTTTCGCCGTCTATAGTTTTGTCCTTAAAGGTTTTACTAAAAAAGGGACTAAGCAGGAGGTTTCCCATGCATATTAGTGAAGGGGTCCTTTCCGTACCGGTCCTTGCCCTCGGTTGGGGAACCGCAGTAGTAGGAATCGGTATAGGCTTAAAGAAAACCCCGCCGGAAAACCTTCCCAAAACCGCGCTGGTTTCAGGGGTTTTGTTTTTAGTATCCCTGGTCCATGTGCCTTTGGGTCCTTCAAGCATCCATCTTACCTGTTTGGGACTTGCTGGTATGCTGTTGGGGTGGAGCGCGGTGCCTGCCCTTTTTGTCGCGCTGTTGCTCCAAGGGGTCTTGTTTCAGTTCGGAGGACTTGTATCTCTAGGGGCGAACACCACCATCATGGGAGCCGCTGCTTTGGCAGGGTACGGTATAGGCAGGTACGGATCCGGTAAGGGACACTACCTTTTCGCTTTTGCCGGAGGATTCGTTGCGATTTTGATAGGTTCCGTATTAGTTACCCTGGCTTTGGTCTTGAGTAACCGGGATCTGACCTTGACTGCAAGTTTGATCTTTGCCGCAAACCTGCCTCTAGCCGGGGTGGAAGGACTGATATCGGTATTCATGCTTATCTTCCTTTCAAAGATGCTGCCTGATTATGTACCTAGACCGGCTGGAATTTGAAAAAGACCCTTTGCAGGGTTTTGATCCCCGATGTCGGATAGGGGCAGCGGTTTGTCTCATCCTCCTCGTCCTTACCTTGACCAATCCCTTTATAGGGGGGGCTATCATGCTGGGAGCAGTGGTCCCCTTTTTGAAGGAAAAAAGGGAAATGAGGAAACTGGGGCTGAGGCTTATACCGGTAAACCTCTTTACCCTCATCTTGTGGTTGAGCCTTCCCCTGAATGGGCTGTGGTTTCATATTGATGGGGCAGGAGGAGGAGGTATTTCTGAGAGCCTGTCTCGGTCATTGCTCTATACCTTACGAATCAACGCCGCTGCCCTTCTCTACATGGTCCTCATTATTCCCCTCGGAATTGGAGGACTGGCCAATGGGCTGATGAAGCTCAAGGTACCGGCTACCCTGGTTTCTTTACTGCTCTTAACCTACCGGTATATCTTTGTGCTGTACCAAGGGCTTTTTGTTTCGGTGCTGTCTATGCGGCTCCGCAGGCCCCGGCAAAATATCCTTGAGCAGTGGCGTTCCTATACCGCAGTTTTTGCGTCTACCCTGGTAAAGGCCCTCTTGAGGGCACAGAAAATCGGAAATATCATGAAGGTCCGGGGCTTTACCGGTGTTTTGCCGGTAACCAAGGTCTTTATTTGGAGGCTGCAAGATACCCTGTTCCTGGGGGCCTGTATCATTCTGATCCCGAGCCTTTGGATTTTGGATAGGGTATGGAACTTTTAAGGGTAGATCATCTGTGCCATACCTATGATAACCAGATCCCTTCACTGAGGGATGTTAGTTTCTCTGTAGCAGCAGGGGATCGGGTGGGTATTGCCGGGGCCAATGGTTCGGGAAAATCCACCCTCCTGGAACTCATCGCCGGTTGTATGAAACCTTCTTCCGGGAATATACTGATTAAGGGTACCCCGGTGGGGGATACTACCCAAGGAGTCCGGAGCAGGGCGGGTATGGTTTTTCAGGAGCCGGATAATCAGCTTTTCATGCCTACCTTGTGGGAGGATGTGGCCTTTGGGGTGATGCACACCGGGGTAGCTCCTCAACAGGGACGGGAACAGGCCCTGCAATTCCTCAGGGCCGTGGAAGCGGAACACCTAGCAGAGCGGCCTCCCTATAAACTTTCCGGTGGCGAGAAACAGCGGGCTGCTATCGCTTCAGTTCTTATCATGGAGCCTGCCTTGGTACTGTTGGATGAACCTACTGCATCCTTGGATCCAAGAGCCCGGAAACATATCATCCGCCTCTTGAAAACCTTGGATTGTACCCTCCTCGTGGCAAGTCACGACTTAGATATGATGCTGGATCTAGGGGGCAGGGTGATCTTCCTCTATGAAGGCCGGATCGCTGCCCAAAGTACAACCCCAGGATTACTGAAGGATCAAGCCTTTTTGCAGCGTATCGGCTTGGAATTACCCTTAAGTATAGCCGAAACGCAGCCTTTATAACGTGAGTTCGATGTGTTCCCAGCTCTCATAAAAATTCTGTGGTCCTCTTTTGAAACACCCCGAGGGCAGACTTAGGCGCACCTGCGGTGAGCGTTATGAGGGGCGGAGGCGTTTGGAAGAACGGGGTACGTCCCTTCGTTCCTACGCCTGCGGCGGGCGTTATGAGGGGCGGAGGCGTTCGGAGGAACGGCGTACGTCCCTTCGTTCCTACATCCTGCGGCGCGTTCTTACCTATATTGTGGGTTTGGCTCCAAAGCGACAAACACAAGAAGCAAGGGGCGCTGCGACCGCTTATCACCACTGCCCTCTATGGGCATTAAACCCCCTGGGGGGCGCCTGCGGTGAGCGTTATGAGGGGCGGAGGCGTTTGGAAGAATGGCGTACGTCCCTTCGTTCCTACATCCTGCGGAGCGTTCTCACCTATATTGTGGGTTTGGCTCCAAAGCCCTAGGGCCTGTTCACACTAAGAAAATATGATATACTCAGGCTATGAAATTAACCCATGAACAGCGGAAAAAAATGATTACCCTTTTTCCTAAACAACGGGGAAAGGTGAAAATCGATAACAGCCGCTTCCTTGACGCGCTCATCTATCTCTGCGAAAACGGCGGTAAAGGGCGGGCACTCCCTGAGACTTTCGGCCCCGGGCATACTATCTA
>JAIRLU010000211.1 GCA_031259215.1 Treponema sp.
TTTTTATCGTTTTTTAAGCGGAAGTTGTTCGGAAACTGAGGTTTCCGAACAACTCTATTATAAAGAATTAAAAAAGTAAACGCCCATGCCCTGTTATTTATACAATTTGCTATTGACCATACAGCCATAAACCCTTATATTAATCACTAAGAATATAGAGGCTTTTTAAAATCTAATATTTTGAAAAAGTTTCAGGGTAAGTATTCTCAGTGCAGGGATATCGGAATGCGGTGAAAATCCGCAGCGGTCCCGCCTCCGTAACCGGGGATGAAAAGGGCAATCAAGGATGATAAACGAGAGAACCTTAATCGTTTTTCATTCCAGTGATAGAGCCATTAGTGGATTATAACAAAGCTGTTTGTTATAAATTGCTAAGAAGGCGCCGTGAGTAAAAGGATCCGGAAGCCGGAAGACGGTCTTTGTGCTGTTACCTGAATCCCTCGGAAGAAGGGTAATGAAGTAAATACCTATCAGTAGGATAGGGTTTCCTTGTTTATGTCCATTCCTTGGATCAGGTTATACATAAGAATTCATACGCTTCAATGAGGGTATGGGAATTCTGAAGTATTAGTCTCGAGGAGGACAGTATGCACGTTATTTTTTCTTATCTTCTTGGATACTCAGCTCTGGAAAGGCATCCTCCTCTTCTTAGTGATTATACATGAGGAAAATTAGTTTTCTTCTGTATTCTAAAAAGCAACACCCTAGGGTAATACACAGAATTTTTTAATTTCTGCGATAATCCGGGTTATTGGATGAGGGGAGGTTCGAGCGTATGGCACCTTAGAGATCACAGTCGTTTATCAATTTCTTGTGGATCAATAATCTTATTATTTAAGGAGATAAAAGATGAAGAAGAGGATATTCGTAATGGGAATTATCACTATACTGTTACTATTTGGGTTTGTTGTTATAGGATGTCCTAATGACGCAACAAACGATGAAGATACCCCCCCCTCCCCCCCCGAGTTACGTAAAAGAAGGGGAGATTACATTCGAAGTTGATAGTAGTAATGGTCCACGATTCTTCTCGTTGACTACCGGTGTATGGATTGATGCATCAGAGGCGGCAACTGAGAAGTGGGATCTTGCATTTCAGCGCATGCGAAAGATTTATACCAATAGCGGCACATCTGCACAAGAATTTTCCTCTAATGGACAGGGTGGTGTTTGGTACACCAATAAAACCGATTTTGACGCAGTTACCTCAAAAGATGATGCGGTAACTGATTTATCTTCAATACTTGCACCATATATAACAGATCAGAGCAGGTATACCGGGACTTCATCAGGAAGCCTGGCGAGAATCAATCTGATGACGTATATGGGTTATGTTAATGAAGAAACCGCAAGTGGAACAACCAAAGAAGATTTTTTAACCTATCATTCAGGAGAAGGGGCAACCTATCTTCCAACGGCCTTTTATGACATCGATCAAAAAGAGACCGGACAAGTCTATATCATACGGCATGCTGACGGTAAAACCTATGCAAAAATACAGGTTTCTGATTTTGAATTCATCAGCAGCAGCGTCGCCCCATCTGGTTTAAGCACTGATTCGTACAAAGTACGATATGCTGTTTTTAAATAAATAAAAAGGGACTTCTAAAAATACCGGGTCGGTTTGATTTTTAGAAGTCTCATCAGTATAAAGGTATGGAAATACTATGGTTACATATAAAGCAAAAAATGGTTATGTAGTCCTTTTTTATGCTATTTTCCTCACGGTGTTTATCGGATGTATCAATCCTTCCCAAGATGGTCTTTCTGATAAGCTGGATACTAACAATTTTTCTTCTCTTGATAGTCTTAAAAATTCACTAGCTAACGTGGTGCAAAATACTGCAAAAAACCCTTATTCCGTCACACTGATAGACGTGGATATAGCAACCTTCGGCGATAATGAAGACAGCTTGAAGGAACTTTTTGCCGCATTTCAAGGACGATATGTAGCCTTGGATCTGAGTGCATGTACCGGTACTATCGGATCAGCGGCATCCAGCGCGATTAACGATCGACCCGATGCGGATAAACTGGTTTCTCTCACGCTCGGTGCATCCACCGCATCTATCGGTTCCTTCGCTTTTGCAGGATGTACCTCGCTTGTATCAATAACTTTGCCAGCATCAATGAATACCATCAGCACCGGCGCCTTCTCAGGCTGTGTTTCTCTCCGCTTCAAGGTTGCTGAGGGAAATACAGTTTTTAGTACGGACATGGAAGGCCAGCGTCTTTTACGGGACGCGGGTAAAACGCTGGTTGCTTGGCCTTCCGCTACGGGTACCGTGAAGATTTCGTCTGCCATTACGGAGATCCAGGATTATGCATTTTCTGACTCCCCATTGTTGCGGGAACTTACGCTTGACCATGAAACACCGCCGGTATTGGGAGGCGTTCATGTGTTTGAAAATATACCGGATCTACAGATCCGCGTTCCTCGAGAAAAAGTGCTGATCTATAAAACCACCGCACCGTGGAATGCGTATAAAGATAGTATAGCCTGTATACCTGATTGGTCTGCTCCTTTCACGGATCTTGCAAGTCTAAGTGTATGGCTTGATGACAACAAATCGCAAAACGATCGTTGGACCCCGTATTATGCCGTACTTAAAAATGTGTCTCTGAGTAATAGAGGTACTGGTGAAATGCTGGAAGATGGCTTGAGAAAACTCTATGAGGCTTTTCACGGAAAGTATATCGCGTTAGATATGGATGCATGTAGCGGTGCGACCATTGGATTTTCAGATCTCTATGATCAAACCTTTAGTGACAGACCAAATAGGGATATGCTTGTACAGGTTATCTTACCCGAATCATCAACGAGCGTTGGGATTTATAACTTTTATGACTGTACGTCCCTTGAATCAGTACTATTTCCTCCTGGATTAAAGCAAATCAATAAACACGCTTTTAATCACTGCATATCTCTTAAAGAAGTTACGCTGCCAGCAACACTTAAATTAATTGGAGCGTATGCATTTAAAGATTGCATACAACTTAAACGCTTTATTGTCCATGCCGAAGTACCCCCTGCACTCCAGGGAGGTGCATTTTCCGGCGTGAACGATGAATTTACGATTTATGTTCCTACAGACAAGGTAGAAGCATATAAAGCTACGACCGGTTGGAAAGATTTTGCCGGGATCATACGGGCCATTGAAGATGAGGATTGAGAAAATGGGGAAGCCATGGTGTCTAGAGCTATTTATTCTTGGCTGGTTCTGCGTTTTTACGCTTCCGGTAACCGGGGAAGAGGATGATCTCGACCCGGTGTATCAACTTGAGGAGGTTACGGTAACCGGAACCCGGAGCGAAAAACGATTAAAAGATAGCCCTGTGGTTACGGAGATTATTACATCTGAGGAGATAGAACAGTCCAATGCTGATACGGTAATGGACATTCTCAACGATTACGGTTTGGTGTATACCGGAAACGGCATGGGTGATTATGTCCAGATGCAAGGTATGGGTAAAAGCCGCGTCCTCTACCTGATAAACGGCAGGAGGCTGGTGGGAAGAATATCCCAGCGGCTCAAAGGAGAAACCCTGCCCTTGGGGAATGTGGAGCGTATAGAAATTGTCCGGGGGCCCCAATCCGCGCTGTACGGTTCTGATGGTATTGGTGGGGTGATCAATATCATCACCAAAAAACCCGGGAATGAACTCTCTCTATCCACGGGTTTTACGAACCGTTTCCTCCTTGCCTATGATGATCCAGAGACCCCTGAAAAGGCAGCTCCCTTTGATGATTTTAATCCGATCCGGGAGCAGGGTCTCACCGCTGTGGTGGGCTTTCCCGTGGGTATCACCCGCAATTCCCTGGATATAGAAGTCGCCCGGGGCGGGTTTTATTACAATGAACAGAAAACCAGTTCTATCCTTCCCGAATACTACCGGGGACGGCTGGGAGTGGATACGGTTTTTTCCCCGGGAAGTATCCCGGAAGTCCGGCTGGGCGGTTCCTTCATGCTGATGCGGCGGGATGACCAAACCACAAACCGCGGCAGTCTTACCCGGTTTGATTACCTGCGGGGAGACGCGTACGGTGAAATGGATATCCGCCTTTTTGAACGGGGAGGCCTTACCCTCAAACTCTATGACAACTTCTACCAGCGGAATAAGGACAATTACTCGGCAATCAATGACCGGTGGTCTAAAGGGAATAATTATGAAAATGAAAATATTACGACCTTAGAAGCTCTGGGGTTTTATGATGGTCTTGATGATTTCATTTTTACCCTGGGATTGGAAGGAACCTACAACAGTATGGAGAAATACAATCTCAGTAAACCCTTTGTTTCGGTAGATAAGGAGGCCCTTTTTTTACAAGCCGAATATTTCCGGGAAGATACTTATGCGGTCTTAGCTGGCGTGCGGGTAGAACGGAATTCCCAGTTTGGTTTTGCGGCAGCGCCGAAACTGTCCGGGATGTATCAGTTCCCTTGGGGTTTTCGCCTTCTAGCCGGTGCAGGGCTCGGATACCGGGCGCCTGATTTCAGTGATCTCTATCTAGTTAAAGACGATAGTGAAACCATGTATATCCAGGGTAATGAGGATTTGATACCCGAATATAGTTTGGGGTGCAATGTGGGTCTTGAGTATGCTGCATCCGGCTGTTTCGCCCAGATCAATTTTTATTACAACGAACTGTTCGATGAAATGACCCGGGTATATATCGAGACCCTGGGGGATAGAATCATATATGCCACGAAGAATATTTCCCGATCCATGCGGACCGGCATTGATACGGAAGGGCGTATTACGGTTTTGCACTATGCTTTTGTCTCTGCAGGATACAGCTTGCTCTATGCCTATGACCGTACCCTCGGAGAGGAACTGCATCCTCAGCCGAATCATACGGTCAAGATGAAGGCAGGACTGGATCATCTCCCCTCAGGAATTACCACATATCTGCAGGGCCGTTTTTTTTCGACCATGATCGATCCGGATAAACCGGACAACAAACCCCGGTTTATCCTGGACTTTTATATTTCTCTTGCCTTGGGGAATCATTTTAAAGTACATGCCGCCGTAGACAACATAACCGGCGAGATAGATTACCTCGGGCCTTTAACCGGACAAACCTTTTCAATTGGGTTTAAATATTTTCTATAAGGAGGTTCTTATGAAACGCAGCATCATTTCTTTTTTACTGGTTTTCGGATGCACTGCGGTGCTGTTTCTTTCCTGTCCTACTGATTCAGAGCATCATCAAGACGGTGAGGGAACCCTTACCTTCACGGTTTCTACGGGTAGCGGACCGAAATACTTTTCACTTGCCACCGGGGAAGAGATAAGCGGGGATAACATCAAGACCAATACCTGGGATATTGGGTTCCAGCGATCCCGTCTGATTTATACCAACAGCGGCGCTACGGCAGCGAAACTTGGTTCAGGAGGTCAAGGTGGAGTGTGGTATACGGAGAAGTTTGTATTTGACGACGTAAGCAGTCCGGATGACGGCGTAACCAATGATTCAACCTTGCTCGCAGGGTATACCACTGATGTGAGCCGCTGGATCCGATCCATGAGCCTCGATGAGGTGTGCGTCAATGTTATCGGCTATGTGGGCTATGCGAATGAAACTGAAACCGGAGCAGGCGAGACCCGTGAAAACCCCCTTGCAGGTTTTCAATATAACAAGAAACAATTTTATAAGTCAAAAAGCTATGACCCCAGTGAACGGGTCTATATTATAAAACATGGAGATGGTACAACCTATTCCAAGATACAAATAACTGAGTATGAAAGTAATACTTCAGAGAAATCCGATACCTATGTGATCAAATACGCCAATTTTTGATCTCCCCCAAGAGGCCCTTTATTCCTGATATGGCTACCATGTCAGGAATTTCAAACAAGAACCAATGACAACCACCTAGTACCGTGCTGAGCCTAAAACCCCTGTCATTCAGAAAACACGAACCCCACGAACCAGCACGAACGGAACAGGGCACCCTGCATGGCTCGGGGTGTTTCATCTTGAGCGGTTTATTCAACGGGTACGGTAAGTCAGGCAAAAGCACCCCGTTGGCTCAGCAACAGTTCGTGCGGTTCGTGGGATGACCGGTCCATCCTTCACGCGTGCTATCGGCGCTCAAAGGACGACCGGACCGGTTCGTATGGTTCGTGGTTCTTCTTATCCCTGTTTTTAGTCCAATCAACCTACGAGTACCGTGCTTAGCCTAAAACCCCGGTAATTCAAAAAGCACGAACCCCACGAACCAGCACGAACGGAATAGGGCACCCGGCAGGGCTCGGGGTGTTTCATCTTGAGCGGTTTATTCAAAGAGTACGGTGAATTCAGGGTTGGCTCAGCACAAGTTCGTGCGGTTCGTGGGATGATCGGCCCATCCTTCACGCGTGCTATCGGCGCTCAAAGGACGACCGGACCGGTTCGTGTCTGTTCGTGTGCTTCCTGATCTCGTACCGTGCTTAGACTAAAACCCCTGTCATTCAAAAAACACGAACTCCACGAACCAGCACGAACGGAAGAGGGCACCCTGCATGGCTCGGGGTGTTTCATCTTGAGCGGTTTATTCTAAGAGTACGGTACGTCAGGTACAAGCACCCCCTTGTCTCAGCACAAGTTCGTGTTGTTCGTGGGATGACCGGCCAATCCTTCAAGGGTTCTATCGGCTCTCAAAGGACGACCGGACCGGTTCGTATGGTTCGTGGTGCTTCTTAACCCTGCTTGTAGGCCAATCAACCTACGAGGCCGAAAACAGCAGCGTTATTGAAAGGATAAACCAGGCTCGTCGTGTATTACCGCCGCTGCAGGCTTGTTGATATGCGTCCAGATTTTATACAGTTTCAGTTTCGGCGTAAATTCAGCCAAGCACACAAAGGAAAGACCCGACATCAGGTCATTATAAAAATCACTGTACTTGCGCCATAGTTTCACATAATTCTCAGGCAGCTCAGGACGGCCTCGTAAACCCCGGTATATTCTGCGGATATACTGATGTTCGGTAAGATACTCAAAAAAATCGGTGATTTCCAGAATTTTCGGTTTCTTTCGTGTACATTGTCCGTGAAACACCTCACGGGTACTGCGCTTCTCCGAAGGCAGGGGATCGTATATGTACATGACGGGCCGGTTCTCGGACAGAAAATAAAAGGTAAAGGGCATTTCCGGTTTGAAGTCTCCTCTAAAAGCCCGCATATAGGTCGTAACCCTGCCGAAGGAGTGGCTCCCTTCGTTTTCTGCAATGAGGTAGTTGATGATTTCTTTTTTGGTCCGATTTAAGGCTATCATCGTATCTTACTTTCCCAATAGGCGTATAAGGTGAACCGAGGTATCAACCGTACTGAACAGGCGAATGTGAGGGTTTCATTCTCTGCCTGGGTAAAATCGTCATACCCTTGCCACTGTTTCGGTATGCTTAGGGAATAGTCGTACTGGTTTTTAGGTAGGCCCTTGACATAGCCCTGGTGTACTAAATACCCCATAAAGTCCGCTATTTCAAGGAGTTGTTTCTTAATGGCCGCTACATCGGGATTGTATGGTTCGCTCCCATCGGTGTTTTGTACATAGAGGGTAACCCCGGATGTTTCCTTCAAATACAAAGTAAAGTGCATATCCGGCATTAAGCCGCCGTCCAATGCCCGCATATAAGGTGTGAGGGGGTTTGGTTCGTCCTGCTCCTCGTTTTCCGCGATAAGGTACGAGATGATCTGGTGTTGCAGGGGCGTGAAAAGCATCAAAAAGAATTCCTTA
>JAIRLU010000106.1 GCA_031259215.1 Treponema sp.
CCCTCGCCAAGTCCGGTAAAAATCCGCAGTACTGTCGTGGGCGATCCCCCTAAGCGATTCAATACCGCGAAGTCCGCACCGAATCCGATGTCCATTTGACCAATGGTAACCGCATCAATGGTATTGATCCCGGCGGCAAAAGAAGCTACATCCACCTCAAGGCCATGCTTGGCAAAGATGCCTTCAGCAATACCAATATCAGCAGCATAGGCTAAGATACTGTCGGTCATCACCCCAAGGCGGATCGTGTCGATTGTTTCGGCGGATTCTGATACTGTTTTCTTCTTCGCACACCCTGAGCTTATCAGGGCAGCGACCAGCAACGCGGCAGGTAAAGAAAACACGATCGTTCTCTTTTTCATCTCGTACTCCTTAATCGTTCATATTTATTTCCGGTCAGTAACCCCGAAGCGCTTCAAAACCGTTCTTCCAAAAAGACGAAGAAGGCGATCGGAGAAATAACCAGTTAAACCAAGGGTCAAAATGCCGACAAAAATCCAGTCGGTTCTAAAATACAGGCGGGATGTATAAATAAGGTAGCCGATACCCTTTTGGGCGGCGAGCATTTCCGCCGCCACGATGGAAATAATGGCGCCGCTTAAGCCCAGCCTAACTCCGGTAAAGATATACGGTACCGATGCGGGAATGGTTACGGTGAAGAATATCTGTATAGGCGGTTGCGCCCTGAGACAGGGCTACTTGAATAGTGGTATTGTTAATACCGGTAACTCCGGCAATGGTATTAATGATGATGGGGAAGGTGGTAGCGTAAATAATAATAGCAATCTTCGATTCTTCTCCTACTCCAAACCACATAAGAAAAAGGGTCAAAAAGCCGATTGCCGGAATAAAACGGAAAAAATTGATAAAGGGCTCAAATATCCGCCGGACCACGTTGAACTGGCCTATTAAAAGCCCTATGGGAACGGCGCAGATGATACCCAAAAACCAGCCGGAAAAAATCCTGAAAAAACTAATCCCGATGTACTGAAACAGGACGCCAGAGACCACGATTTCTTTTCCCCCCCGCAGGGTTTGCAACGGACCGGGCAAGAATTCAGACGGATTAACCATAGATGCAAACTGCCAAGTCAACAGTAAGAGTCCCCAGGTAATAAAGCCCCGTTTCGATAGAAAATCCCATATTCCTTTCATATTGATATTCCTGTACTCCTTAGATAACGTATTCAATATCAAAAAAGCCCTGAATATGCTGAACCAGCGCCGCCGTTTTAGGAGCCGCGATATCTCGGTGATAGGGAAAGGGCACGTCCAGGGTTTCCATAATCCGGGCGTTGGGCGCCCGGGACAGGATGCTGATCTTTTGCCCCAAATACACCGCTTCCTGAATATCATGGGTAACAAACAGAATGGTTTTACGGCTCCCTTGCCATATTTTTATCAACTCATTCTGCATGAGCCTACGAGTATGGGCATCCAGAGCGCCGAAGGGCTCGTCCATCAACAGTATTTTGGGGTTGTTTGCCATGCTCCGGGCAATCTGAACCCGCTGTTTCATACCGCCGGAAAGTTCATGGGGGTATTTTTTTTCATGTCCCTCAAGACCCACCATGGTTATGCAGCGTTTGACGATCTGATCCCGGTCTTTTTGGGGAACTTTTCTGATTTTAAGTCCATATTCCACGTTTTTCCAAACGGTAATCCAGGGAAAAATCGCCGAATCAGCATTTTGGAACACTACCCCCCGCTCAAAGCCCGGTTTGGTAACTTCCTCCTGGTCTACCGCTACCATCCCGGAGGTTTTTTCTACAAACCCCGCAATAATATTGAGAAGCGTTGACTTTCCACAGCCGCTCCAGCCCAAAAATATATGGAATTCTCCCTCTTCAATATGGAGATCGATGTCCCGTAGAACATAAACAGGAACTTTCTCCCCGTTTTTCTCTGATGACCCCAAGGTTTCCGTAAAATCATAGCTTTTTGATAGCCCTTCAATCCGAATACTATTGTTTCCACCCATGCTATCTTGCTCCTCGTTCCCAACCCGGCAGCTATCGGCTTAGATAATATATCATATTATACATATAATATTAATAGGTAATATAAAGATTTGTCAAGTGTATTGGTAACAATTAGGTCGAAAATTTTAACGCTCCTCGTTTTCTGAATTATTGGACTTGTTCGATAACCCGGTTGGTTATCGAACAAGTCTCCAAAAAAATGTGGATTTCTTAATAAAATCCACATTTTTTATCGTTTTTCAAGCGGAAGTTGTTCGGAAACTGAGATTTCCGAACAACGCTATTGCTGCTCTTTCCAGGGTTCATAATGGGTACATACCCCCTTATTTCGTTGTTTCTCCAAAGTCTGCTGGTAATAATCCGGTGAAAATCCGCCGATGAACACTTCATATCCCCGCTCTTTACCCTGGGTAATACTTTCCAAGGCCTGGTTGACTTTGTGTACATAGCGGAAAGGGTTTCCCGATGCAGCGAGAGCGGCAAGACGGTAAAAGGCAGGCCAAAAGGTTTTGTCTTGCCGGATCGCCATTTTATAGGAAGCTTCCGCGTCCAAGGTGTTTGTTTTAAGGTAAAAAGATTCCCCTCGGAGAAAATGGGTATACGCTGAATTGTCGTACTGTTCAATAAATGCCAGCAGGTAGTCGGCCTTGAAACTATCCCCTTGATTAATTAACACGATAAGGGATGTGATAAGTTCATTACCCATACCGATCAGTCCCGCCGCAGTATCATCGGGAATACTCCTTTTTCTCTTTCCTTCATTATTATCATTATCTATGATAGTCCCTGGCTCATCAAAAGCAAGCCCATACGCTCCTTTTTCGGCGATCCCCGCGGGCTTTGGGGTACCCCAGGGTACTGCTGCAAGAAATGCCAGGGTTTTTTCAGTGATAAGCCGGGATCCTTTATCATCGGCGATCAGTTCTGCAATGTATAGCGGTTCTATGGCAAGCCCTTTTTTCCAGGGCCTTACCTCCTGGTTCTTCGGCACTATCCGAGGGGTCTGGGGCGGCGCCTGAAGCTTCTGGGAGCTTAGTGCCGGGGCAGTCCTTTTCTGAAAGTAAAACGCCGCTTCTTTAAAACAGTTGGCCAACAGGGGATGCTCTATTCCTGCAGTTTCGGATATACCCACCAGGAGGTACGCACCGGGGAGAAGCGCATTTGCCAGGATATTCATGACCTTGATACGGCTTTCAGTAGAGAAATAGATGAAGACATTCCTGAAAAAAATCAGATCATAGGTTTGGGCAAGAAGCCCGTCCATAATGTTATGCAGATAAAAATGGATGTGGTCTCTGAGCCGGGGATCAACCCGATACATCCCCTCTACCACTGATACATACCGGTCTAGGAGGAACTTCCATTGGATTCCATCATCTCGAAAGACATTGGCCCTATAGTACCCTTTGCTTGCGGTCTCAATCACATCCTGGTCGATGTCAAAGGCATCGATCTCCCAGGAAAAAGGGCTGGTCCCGGAGATCTGCTTATAATAATCCAGCACCATAGCAATACTGTACGCTTCGCAACCTATGGAAGTCGCCGCAGAACAGATCCGCAGAGGACGACCCAAGGCAGAAAATCCGGGTAGCAGTTCCCGTAGTAACACTGAAAAATGTACCTGCTCCCTAAAAAAATACGTTTCGTTCACCGTAAGCAGCCGGGCCAGATCAAAGAGGGCCTCAGGAGAGGAAAAAATATGCCCATACCGGTCCCCCTCCCCGGACAATCCCAGAGCAGCTCCCTTCTGCGACGCCAGGTTTTGGATCCGGTTGAGATGGTTCTTAAGCTGCACCAGCGCCTCAGGGCTTGCCCGAATCCCCAGGGTATGTTCAACCTGCTGATAGAGCTGGTACATAAGGGGATCCTCAAACCGAGGTTCCTGCTCATACACCGGGGGGGACCCTTCCATATATTTTACCTCCTGAAGGCATGGTTAAGGCGATGAGCCATTTAGCTATGTCGCCCAGGGGTAGAATCATATCCACACACCCGGTTTCTATGGCTGACTTCGGCATACCGTAAATCAAGGAGCTCGCTTCATTCTGGGCAATGGTAATACCTCCTGCTTTCCTGATAGCCTCCGTACCTGCCGCCCCATCCCTTCCCATACCGGTGAGTACCACCGAGATTACCTCCCGGCCAAGGACCTCGGCAGCGCTCTGAAACAGCAGATCCACCGCAGGTTTCTGATTTTGGACCGGCTCACCCTCTTCCAGGATAAGATATTTACTCGTCATGAGAAGATGTTTATCCGTAGGGGCAATATAGATCTTTCCCGAATGGAGCACGGCGTTATGCTCCGCAAGCTGGACCTCGAGGGCGGTGTATCGCCGTATCCACTGTACAAAGCCTTTATCAAATCCCGAAGAATTATGTTGTACGGTTACAATCGGCACGGGGAAATCTTTGGGAATCCCTGCAAATACCTCCATGAGGGCCTTGGGACCGCCGGTAGAGGCCCCAATGACGACCCCCCGAATAGGACGGTACTCTACCTTCCCGAAGGATACGGTACGAGTAGGATCGAGTCTTCTGTTTTTTTTACGCTTGATCCCAGAAATACGTTTGAGGGTTTCATAAATATGTTGGCGCTGCTCTGGTCTCATGGATGGCGTGAAGATACGCTTGGGATAAAATTCGAGGGCCCCCTTTACCGTGGCTTCATAGATCATTTTTGCACTGTCTTGAGAACTGATTACCACAATCGGGGTGGGTATATCCTGCATAATGATGCTGATGGCCTCAAGTCCTGACATACCAGGCATCTCGATATCCATAGTAATCAGATCCGGGTTAAGGGACCGAGTCTGCTGCACCCCTTCAAGGCCGTTTCCCGCTTCACCAATGACGGTAAACCCTTCATCCTGTTCAAAAAAATCTTTGAGAAAACTCCGGGCCAGGGGGCTATTATCTACCACGAGGACGGTAATCATACGCCCCCTCCCCTTTGATCGAGGAACCGGGAAACCAGCAAAACCGGATCAATAAAGGCCGTCATCTTAGCGCCCGTGAAGGATACGCCCCTCAAAAAGGACAGTCTTCCCTGACGCCCGATGAACCCAGGAAGCTCCTGGATTGCTTCATGGGGAATATCCACTTCGGTCTCCACCGCAGGAGTAACCAGTACGATCCGTGGGACCTCAAATCCTGCATATTCCTGCAGCGCTCTCATCCGCGTCTTTGGGTAGGCCAGAGGTTTCAAGCGGATCCCGTGGGGAGCAGGCAAATCTGCTCTGCCGAATAAGCGAGGGATCGAACAAAACACCACTCCCTTGTTTGGATTGGTTTCTATCATAGCATGCATATCTTGGGAGACCTGTAGGATCTCGGCCACACATTCCGACGGAATACCCAAGAAGATACGCTCAAATGTACATAAAAAATTTCTCATATACCCCGGATCACCGCTCAAGCCTCAAAATCCTTCTTTATCCGGTTAATAATCTCTCGAATACTCAGGATAAACACATCCATCTCATGCCATTCAAAAGAAGCCTCAATAACCACAGAAGCATCCTGGTTTTCCGTACCCTGTTCAACCTTTAAGATATGCTCAAGAGGCACATCCACAATATCCACCACATCGTCAATCATAAAAGCCACTTTATCAACGGATTCTTTCAAAACCACTACTTTGGACAGAGCCGAAGGAGTTTTGAGCATGAATAATCCCAGGTCAATGAGGGCGTAAGGTACGGAGTATCGGTTAATAATACCCTTTACATACTCAGGGAGCAAGGGAAGGGGATAGGCCTTATCATAGACCGCCACTTCATTTATCATACTCGAGGGAAGGGTGTACAATCGTTCCTGTATGGTAAAGATAAGAAATTTCTCAGTGGTAGTGGGTTGTTTTGAAGGGGTTGTATCGTTTATCATCCCGTCTCCTTTTATTTTAGCACCTCCTGATAAAGTTCAACCCTATCCTCCAAAGGACGGTTGAACCATAAAACAAAGGAGCTTGTCCAAAACTCGGTTAGTTTTGGAACAGCCTCAAATAAAACTATTCTTTTTTACATGTCCCTTGACGAGCAATCTAGAAAACCGGTATTCTATACAATATAATACTATGTATAACCTATAGAGCCTTTTTCAAAACTCGGTTAGTTTTGAAAAAGGCTCTGGAAAAACCCGCTAAAGAACGGGTTTTTCCTTTATATCTATATCTAAAGCTGCTTTTCAAAATCTGACATTTTGAAAAAGCCTCTCTCATGAGGTTAGAGGAGTATACTATGGCTAATGTAGCCTGCGAGAATTGTGGAAAAATTATTTTAGAAGAAAACGTTAAATATGGCGATTGCAAGCAATGTTCCCTGTGCGATGATTGTGTAGCGAATTGGATTGCTAAAGATTGTAAAGATTGTAAAGATAGAAAAGAGTAATACCCTATCCATAAAGGATTCACCGGGTTTTCCATTTCCGTGGTATCCATAGCTGTAATAAATTCTAAGGCCAGATAGTTCATCCTGGAAAGGTTCTTATGATCAAGATACGCCTTCCGGCGGCCCTTCATAGCCCCGGAAGTAGGGTTTATTCATTGCTTGCCGAGGGCTCTTCCCGAATCAGGGCTTCGCGGAATCCTGCAGTACCAAGTTTTTCCGCTACCAATTGTACGTCATCTGCATTGATCCCTGCAAGTACAACTCGATAGTAGTCGCCATTTCTTTCATAGGCAGGATTGAGACCGGTATTTTTCAGTTTATCAAACACATCCATCGCATTCCGGACGATTTTATAAGCCCCAACCTGAATACGGTACCGCTTACCTGTTCCTGTAGGAGGTATACTGGGTTTAATCTCCGCGGCGATACTATAGCCTGTCGGTACATAGGGAGGCGAAAGGAGGTTCTCACTGGGGGTACTGGTATTTTGAGGGCTCGGCGGTATGGTCTGACTCGTCGGAGAAGATGAAGCTACCATGGGGGAAGAAGGGATATTCTCTTCTATTATCACCGGAGCAGTTCCGGTGATCAGCATATCCAGCTGTTCCGCTGCTGCCTTGGAAACATCAATGATCCGGACCGGTTTAGAAGGTCCCCGATCATTAACCCGTACAATCACCTGCTTGTTATTTTGGGTATTGGTAACGGTAAGAATCGTACCAAAGGGGAGGGTCGGATGAGCGGCGGTGAATTTCGTAGAATCATACTTTTCTCCGGATGCTGTATTTCGACCGTCGTATTCATCCCCATAATATGACGCAATCCCTTCCTGCCGGTACTCCGTATTGGGGGGTTGGGTCTGGGCTATACAGAGAAGGGCACACCCTACACCTGTTATCATTAGTGCAATAATTCGTTTCATAATTATTCTATCGGCAAGGAATGATAAATCAATGACTAAATTTCAGATCCTGGATCAATTATGCGTTCTTGTGTGGCTCTATTTTTTACCGACTCATCCAAAAACCTAGCCCTGATAAAGGGTATGGAGGAAAAGGGTCGTTGCCTGGGCCACATTAAGGCTCTCCAAAACACCGGTTCCCGGAATACGTACCAGTACCGAACAGTGGTCTTTTACCTCCTGGGGGAGACCGGTTTCTTCATTACCCACCACAAGCGCGATGCCCGGCCGTATAACCCCTGTGAGGTTTGTCCCTGAAGTCTGGAGAAGGTACACCCGGTCCCGGATGATGGCCTGCAGATCCTGGATCCGCTGCCGGGCCCTGATATCCGTCCCTATGGTGATGAGTACCTTGGAGGCAGCCTTGAGAAACCCTATGGTATCCTGCACGTACCTGAATACCACATGCTCCATCCCTCCTTCGGCAACCCGGTAGGCGCTGGTACTCACCAGGACCTCGGGGGTGGTTCCAGAAAGTACAATAAAATGTGCATCAAAAAAGGCCGCAGATCGGACTATGGCCCCCAGATTATGATCATTCCCCAGATTATGTAAAACGAGGCCGGTTTTTCCTTCTCTGGCCCAGGACTCTAAGTCCTCTCTATGAGCCGCCGGTATCTGAGGCGCCTCGATCATAGCCACCACTCCCTGGTGATGGGTACTCTTGCAGATCCGCTCCAGTTCCTCATTATCGCAGATCTTATAGGGCCGTTTCCGTTGGGCCAGTTGTTTACATATAGGGGCAAATACCAGAAGCCGATCATCCCGGAGAAAAAGCCGATTGATGGTTTTGGGGTGCAATTCCCCCAAGGCTGATACCGCGTTAAAACCACAGACCGCTAATTCTTTGGTAAGTTTATTACGCATAGGGGTAGTATACCTGCCTTTGTACTTCTCACAATACCTCCTTCCCATAGCGGTCTATAACGGAGGGCTGAGTACCCATACCGCGTAAGATGGATTCCTCGGCACATGAGTACGGCCCTGTCTTTACCCGGTAAATTGCTATAAATGGGTTGACTACGGAAAAAAGCTCTGTTATACTCAAAGTAATTAGTTTAGAAAAACTATAATCATTTCTTCTGGACTTTAGCCATGCAATATTTTGATACTCATGCCCATATAGGGCTCATTTGCGACGACCCTATTGAACAACTCATGGTTATTCAGGAAGCCCGACAAGCTTCCGTGACCCGGCTCGTTTCGATTTGTAACAGTTTGCACGATTTTGTGAGGATCTATGGCAACCTTAAATCCGCAGTGAATGTGTATCATGCCGTGGGGGTTTCTCCTTCGGAAGTGCAGAATCCGGGTAAGGGGTGGGTACAGACTATCGAACAAAGCCTGCGCCTTCCCCGGGTGGTGGCTATTGGCGAAATCGGTCTCGATTATTACCGGAAATTCGGGGATAAAAAATCCCAGATTGAGCTGTTCATTACCCAACTGGATCTGGCCAACAAGCTCGATAAGCCGGTGATCATCCATAACCGGGATGCAGGGCATGATGTGTTAGATATACTCCGGGATCGACTGCCTCCCAAGGGGGGAATCTTGCATTGCTATTCCGAAGATGCAGAATACGCCAAAAAGGCCTTAAAGCTCAATCTCTCCTTCTCTTTCGCGGGGAATTTAACCTATCGGAATGCCCGGAACCTCCATGAAACTATAGGGGTACTTCCCTTGGACCGGATCCTCATCGAATCGGAGAGTCCCTTCATGGTACCTGCGGATTATCGGGGTAAGCGAAATATGCCTAAGTATCTCCCGCTGACTGCCCGGTTCTTAGGGGATATGCTGGAAATCGGGGATGAGGAACTGGCCGCCACGCTCTGGGAGAATGCCAATAGGTTTTTCGGACTGCCTAACGAATAGGAATGAGCCCTTACCATCCCGTTGTCATTGGTTCCCTTCAGGTTCCGGGTAATCTCTTTCTTGCACCGGTAGCAGGGTATACGGACCGTGCCTTCAGGGCCCTCTGTGTTGAACAGGGAGCGGACTTCACCTGTACCGAACTAATTTCCGCTGAAGCCCTGGTACGGAATGGGGTAAAAGCAGAACCCCTCATCCGTCGGGCTGATACGGAGGAACGCTATGGGATTCAGCTTTTCGGGGCGGATCCCGGGGTGATGTATCAAGCTACGGCCTTATTGGCCCCCTACCGCCCTGAAGTAGTGGACATTAACTGCGGTTGTCCGGTACCCAAGGTGGTCAAGACCGGGGCAGGTTCGGCCTTGATGCGGCAGCCCGCCTTACTGGGCCGTATCGTGGAAGCGGTGGTTCGATCTTCCCGGGACCATTTACAGTCCGTACCGGTAACCGTAAAAATCCGCTCCGGCTGGGACAGGGCATCCATCAATTACGATACCTGCGCCCGGATTGCCGTAGAAGCCGGTGCAGCCCTGGTGAGTCTTCACGCCCGGACCAGGGCCCAAGGGTATGCGGGAAAAAGCGACTGGTTGCATATCCGCGACCTGGTTTCCCGCCTTGCGGTCCCTGTGGCAGGGTCAGGGGACCTTTTTGCTCCGGAAGACGCGGAAGCCATGCTCCAAGAGACCGGTTGCGCCGGGGTCTTATTTGCCCGAGGCGCTCTGGGGAATCCCTTTATCTTTGGCGCTACCCGCTCCCTTTTACTGACCGGTTCCTATACTCCCCCCAAAGCCTCAGAACGGCTGCATACAGGATTACGGCACCTGCGCTTATTGGCTCAAGATAGGGGAGAAAAAAGTGCCTGCCGGGAAATGCGAAAACACTTTTGCGCGTATACCAAAGGAATACCGGGAGGCGCGCCTTTGCGGAATAAGCTGGTTCATGCGGAAACGATAGAAGAATACGTCGCTTTATGCAGCAGCGCCGAAGACCCGGCGTCTTCCTGTGGATAGAGGGCGCCCCCTTGGGAGGGATGAGGCAGCTACCTGCCCAGGGTTTCCTGAAGTATATGTAAGGTCTTGGTAGCACAGCGGTCCCAGGAAAAGGCCGCAGCCCGTTCAAGCCCCAACCTGCGGCATTCCCGGTATACCTCTCGATTGGTGGTAAGGGTTACCATGCGGTCCGCCATATCTTCAGGCTTGTAGGGATCAAAATACAAAGCTGCGTGTTCTGCAGTTTCGGGTAAAGACCCTGACCGGGCGCAGGCGACCGGCACGCCTGAGGCCATCGCCTCCAGGGCCCCCATACCAAAGCCCTCATACATCGAGGGGATCACCACAATATCCGCCCCAGCGTATAACTCAGGAATATGTTTGGGCGGGAAATGGCCGGTGAAAAAAATATCATGCCGGAACGGGGAGGCCGCAGCCGCGGCTTTTATCTGTTCCGCTCCTGCCAGGTCCCCTCCTGCCAGGACAAGCCGGTGGGGATACTTGGTTCGTTCCTTAAAAATACCAAAGGCATTAATCAGTCTGACATGATTCTTCAAGGGATGCTCAAGCCGGGAGGCGTAGAGTACATAAGGCCGGCGAAAACTGAAAGGCTGGATAAGCACCACGCTTTCCTCGTTTCGAGGCCGGGAATAAAACGCGGTATGGTCAATCCCATTGGGCACCACCTCGATAAGGGATTCTCTGACTTTGGCCAGTTCTAGTAACTGCTGCTTCACCCAATTACTCACTGCAATGACCCGGTCGAGCCTTCTTAGGGCATTGGGGAGAACCCGCCGGATAAGCCCCCGCCAGGCTTCACTGGTTTTCTCGGATCCTCTATAGGCGGCCATATCGTGGACCACCCCAATCGTAGGACAAGGAGATTTATAAGGAAGCTGTTTATGGGCCGCAGGAAAAAAACAGGCGTCATAGACCCGATCCCGGGCAAATTGGGGATACTTAACGAGGTGCCAGAGGGTCGAGGCGATCCGACCACCTATAGGGTATCGGGGGATAAAGTCCAGATCCGGAGCGACTTCGCTATAGGCAAACCGATCTTCTTCCCAGCCGAATAATTCATAAAGTGCTCCAGAAGGGGGTATTCTTTTTAATATGTGCATTACATAAACACCGACTCCTGATTGACCACCTTCACAGGCGAAGGTATCGATACCTATCTTCATCTTCTATCTCCAGACTTATACCACGCCAATCAGATGAGCATAGCAGGAGAGGAAGAAGATAGCAAGGTACAGGACAAACACCGCAGGGTCAATACAGCCATCACGTGCCCCTTTTGAGGCGTATCTTCTTCCTACCTCGTTCAGATGGGCTTATCTACCATGAACCTACTCATAGGAGCAGGGACCTCATGAAAGTCCCTTGCTATTTTTTAGGATATACCTTGGAGTTCCAAGGCAATAAATTATTTTTTTGTTTTACCCTATTGACATTTTTCTTCTTTACTGATATATCATATATATGTTTGCCGCTGTAGCTCAGTTGGTAGAGCAAAGGACTGAAAATCCTTGTGTCAAGAGTTCGATTCTCTTTGGCGGCAATATAAAAGGACAGCTCTCGCTGTCCTTTTATATTTAAAGGGTTTCGGCGGCGGGGTTATGGGGCAATGGGAGCGCTTGACTCCCTCGGTCATCCTCAGTATACTGATACAAGTTATGTGAGGTTTCTGTACCATAGTGGATTTTGAAAAAAGTTCACTGCATTAAGGTGGTTACTTTAAAAGTCGGAACTTTAAATCCTGTAAGCCTCAGACTATAACCATGGAGAGATGCGAGAGCGGTTGAATCGGGCGGTCTCGAAAACCGTTGAACCCTTTAGGGTTCCGAGGGTTCGAATCCCTCTCTCTCCGGCTATCTCAGGGAGAGATGACCGAGCGGTCGAAGGTGCACGATTGGAAGTCGTGTGTACCCGGAAGGGTACCGAGGGTTCAAATCCCTCTCTCTCCGTAAGCTACAGAAACGCAAAAGCCTGAAGGTGCATCCTGGATACGCCAGGTTACGGGATGGCCTAGGATTTAAGGGTACCGTTCTTTTAGATTCCCTGCTATGGTTAACAATGTTTCCTTGGTATTAAGCGCCGGGTCTTCCACCACCGCTTCCAGCAGGGCCGAGAGGATTATACCCATAGGCGGTCCTGGTTTGAGCCCCAGGGCTATGAGGTCCTTTCCTGAAACCGATAAATCTTTGAGAGACAGAGCCTGGTTTTTGGCCAATACCTCATCAACCCGGGTAATCAACGGAAGCAGGAAATCTTGGGGAAGGGCTTGTCCGGTTGTCCCATAGGCATCGGCTCTTCTCAATTGGTATAGATGATCCAAGTGTTCTTCCCCTACCCGGATGATGAAGCGCCGGACCGCTCCTTCACTCCAGTGTGGTTCATAATGAAACATGTGTTCCCGAATCAAATGCCCCACCCCCTCGATTACCGCATTGGGGTAGCGGAGGCGGGTCAACAGGTCCCGGCTGAGCGTCGCAGAGACCTGCTCATGCTGGTAAAAGGTCCATACCCCGGCGGGATCCAGCGCCCGGGTGAGGGGTTTCCCCATATCATGGAGGAGCGCTGCAATCCGAACCAGCTCAGGAGCGTGGTCCCGGGCAGCCGCATCACAAGCCAAAAGGGAATGATCCAGCACATCAAAACGATGGAAGCCCTTCTGCTCAATGTTCCGGCAGCGGGCTAGTTCTGGAAGGAGGAGTTCCAGCAGCCCGGTCTTTTCCATGAGTAAAAAAGCCCGGGAAGGCTGGGGAGAAGCAAGGATTTTATCCAGTTCATCCCGGATCCGTTCTGGGGAGACTTTTTCCGTGGTACCTAAGACCTGGGGAATGGCCTTTAAGGTGGCCTCCTCCACATCGAATCCTATCTGGGCGGCAAAGCGAACCGCCCGTAAAGGTCGAAGCCCATCTTCGGCAAACCGTTCTTGGGGATTTCCCACGGCCCGAATGATTTTACCCTGTATATCAGCCATGCCGTTGAAGGGATCCACCAACGGCCCTCGGGGGAGCGGGAGGGCAATGGCGTTCATGGTGAAATCCCGGCGGGATAAATCTTCCTCAATACAGGCCGCATAGGTAACCTGATCCGGCCGGCGACCGTCATGGTAGCCTGATTCGGTACGATAGGTGGTTACCTCCAGAGAACGGCCTTTGAAATGCACCGTAACGGTCCCGTGTTTGATACCTGTGGGAATAACCCGGGGGAACAAGGCGATCACCTCGTCGGGCAGGGCATCGGTGGCTAGATCCCAGTCCTGAGCCTGGCGGCCCCGGAGCATATCCCGGACCGCCCCTCCTACGAGAAACACCTGCTTTCCATGGCGGATAAAGATACCGGCGATTTCCTGTAATACCGGGTGAATAGCGAACTTGCCCATCACCTAACACTATACTATAGTAAGACCACACAAGAAAAGGGAGGCACTTATGGTGCGGGGTATTGTATTTATAGGGGGAACCGGTCCAGAACCAAAACAGTGCAAAGCCCTGGTGAGGGATGCGGATATGCTCGTCGCTGCGGATTCCGGGCTTATCCTCGCGGAACTCGCAGGGCTGAGGCCGGATTGGATTGTAGGAGACATGGATTCCCTGGATGATCTGCTACGGCTTGAGGCCTATCCGTCTGAGCGGATCCTGCGCTATCCCCAGGATAAGGATTTTACCGATACCGAATTAGCCCTGCGCCTCCTCTGGGAAAAGGGCTGTGATGAGACCTGGCTTATAGGCGGCGGCAGGGGGAGAATGGATCACCTCTTTGCCATCCGGTCTCTTTTTGAACGGAAACTCCATCCTCAACGCTGGTTTACAGGATCCGAGGATATATACTGTCTTAATGCTCAGGAGAACCTGGTCTTGAGCGTCCATCCGGGAGGGGTCCTTTCGATTTTTCCCCTGGGTTCAGGGCCCTGGGAACTGAGGAGCCAAGGTCTCAAGTGGCCTTTAGCGGATCTGCCTTGGGATCGGGGTTTTTTTGGACTGAGTAATGTGTTTCTGGAAGCAGAGGTATCCTTATGGGCAGAACAGGGACGCTTTTTGGTGATCCTTCCCCACTCATAAGCCCGAGGGGTCTGTCCAAATCAATTTGAATACGCAGTTTTAGCTTTGTTTACACTACCCATAATAAGCAGGGTTGATTTTGTCCACTTAAAGGGGTTCTTGTTCCACCTTTCAATAGAGTTGTTCGGGAACCTCAGTTTCCGAACAACTTCCGCTTAAAAAACAGCAAAATGCGGAGCATTTTGCAAGACTTGTTCGATAACCAACCGGGTTATTGAACAAGTCCATTGTAGTGGGTAACCTGTTCAATGTGAGGCATGACCTCTTTTCAGTAACCTGTTTCGTGAAGCAACGCCAGGCTTGATCTTTTATGGGTTGCTCTCCACACTAAGGTATGCAGGATACAAGCGCTGCCTTTAAGGGCTTATATGATATCGTCCTCCGACTCAGATCTCCCGGAGGTTGTCCCTGGGATCTGGAGCAAACCCCCCGCAGCCTTCGGGGGGATCTGATTGAAGAAACCTATGAATGCGTGGAAGCCATAGATGAACAGGATCCCGCGCATATTAAAGAAGAATTAGGGGACCTCTTTCTCTTGGTAACCATGCTTTCCTCTATGCACCAGGAGGAAGGGCTTTTCTCGGTGGCGGATGTACTTACCGGGGTCTCGGAAAAACTCATCCGTCGGCACCCCCATGTATTTGGAGACCTCCAAGTCAAGGACAGCCATGAAGTGCTGGATAATTGGGCCCGGATCAAGGTGGAACAAGAGGGCCGGAAGCCTAAAGATTCCCGGCTGGATCAGGTTTCCCAAGCTCTGCCCCCGCTGGACCGTGCGTATAAGCTCCAAAAGCAGGCTGCCAAAGCTGGTTTTGATTGGCCCTGTATGGAAGGGGTGGTCCGTAAAATCGAGGAAGAACTGGGAGAAGTAAGCGACGCAGTAAGCTCCTTGCAAGGGCTTGCCGGGGAGACCCCCTCAGGGACGCTTGAATCCGCCACAGATGCAGTGGAAGCGGAACTAGGGGATCTGCTCTTTTCCGTAGTGAACCTTTGCAGGTTTTTAAACGTAGAACCCTCGGTTGCGCTGCAGCGGACCAATGGAACCTTTACTAAACGGTTCAAATATGTGGAAAAAAGAATGGGCGAGATTGCTCAGGAGATGAACCAGGATAACCTGGCCCTGATGGATGGGTTTTGGGAAGAGGCAAAGAGTACCCGGTAAAGATGATCCGGCCAGTTTCAAAACTCGGTTCGTGGGGACTTATAGTCCGATGAAACCCTTCCTAACAAAGCGGCTTACCCTCTGCGCTTTCCTTTCCATCCAGGGTTGCGGTTTCCCAGATGCTTCATGGAGTGGATTGAACTCACGGGGTTTTAGGGTATACTGGTAAAGTATGACTATACTAATCATTGGTGGAGCGGGTTATATCGGCAGTCATGTAGCCCGGGAATTCCTGGATCAGGGCCATCGGGTTACGGTGTACGATAACCTTTCCAGCGGACTGCGGGAGAATCTTTTCCCTGAGGAAACCTTTATTCACGGGGACATTCAGGATTATCCCCGCCTGGTCCGGGTTGCCAAAGAGGGCTTCGATGCCCTCATACACCTGGCCGCGTACAAGGCTGCCGGGGAATCCATGGTGAAACCGGAAAAGTATTCCCTAAACAACATCAACGGCACCATTCACATCCTGAATGCCGCAGTGGAAGCCCAGATACCCTGCATTATTTTCTCTTCCAGTGCTGCAGTCTACGGGGAGCCGGTGTATCTTCCGGTAGATGAGCAACACCCCACTAAGCCGGAAAACTATTACGGCTTTACCAAATTGGAGATCGAGCGTTTCCTTGGGTGGTATGAAAAGCTTAAAGGGATTCGTTTTGCCATTCTCCGGTATTTCAATGCTGCAGGCTACGATGTGCAGGGCAGGATCACCGGGTTGGAACAGAACCCTGCCAACCTGATTCCTGTGATCATGGAAGCAGCTTGCGGTATACGGGAAGAAGTGCAGGTCTTTGGGAATGATTATGACACCCCCGATGGTACCGGAGTCCGGGATTACATTCATGTGAGCGATCTTGCCAAAGGTCATGTGGCTGCCTTGGACTATATCCACCGATATAAGCACAGTCTCACGGTCAACCTAGGAAGCGAAACCGGCTTTTCCGTACTGGAAATCCTCGATGCGGCCCGGCGGATCAGCGGAAAGCCCATTCCTGCCAGGATTACCCACCGCAGGCAGGGAGACCCTGGGAAGCTCACCGCTTCTGCCGGCTATGCCCGGGAGACCCTCGGTTGGGCCGCCCGCTCTTCGGACCTGGACACCCTGGTGCAGACCAGTTGGAATGCCTACCGTAAGCAGTACCACCAGGGCTAGGAACGTATCTATATGAAAGGAGATAGAAGATACTATGAACCATGCCATTAGCGCCTTTATTGATAGGGCCCTCCCCTTAGTGGTGGAGTTGGAAACCGAGTTGACCAAACGGCCTGCCATAGCGCCGGTTTCTGGCGGAGAAGGAGAACTGGATAAAGCGGAGTTCCTGGAAACCTGGCTCACGGCTCACGGCATCACAGCCTTGGAACGGCACGATGCCCCGGATCCAAAGGCCAAAGGGGGTAAACGGCCTAATCTAGTGGCCACCCTTCCCGGCAAAACCGATAGCCCCTGCTTATGGATCATGAGTCATCTGGACGTGGTTCCTCCCGGTGAACGGGCCCTCTGGAACAGCGAACCCTGGACCGTGGTGCAAGAGGAGGGACGGCTCATTGGCCGGGGAGTGGAGGATAACCAACAGGGCCTTACCTCGTCGATCATCGCTGCTCTGGCACTGGTGAAACAGGGGATCCCGCCTCCCCATACGGTGAAGCTTCTGTTTGTAGCGGATGAAGAGATGGGCAGCGAGTACGGCATCCAATGGCTCCTTAAGAACCGGTGCCTCTTCAATCCTAAGGATATGGTCCTCATCCCCGACGGAGGGGATAGTCAGGGAGCCACTATAGAAATCGCAGAAAAGAACCTCCTGTGGGTCCGGTTTATCACCACCGGCGTCCAGGCCCACGGGTCCCGGCCTGACCAGGGGGTCAATGCCCACCTCGCAGCAGCGGATCTGGCCCTGAACCTGCATACCGGGCTTTCTCAGCGTTTTGCCCAGCGGGATCCCCTCTTTGAGCCGGATTATTCCACGTTCCAGCCCACCAAGAAAGAGGCCAATGTCCCCAACATCAACACCATCCCTGGGGAAGATGTGTTTTATATGGATATGCGCATTTTACCCCAGTATTCCGTCAAGACCGTATTGGAGGAGATCCGCCGGATAAAAGCGCTGATTGAGGCCAAGTATCAGGTGCACATCACCTACACCCCGGTCCAGACCATGGAATCAAAACCGACCTCCCCGGATGCGCCCCTCGTAGGCTTGCTCACCCAAGCAGTCAAGGAGATCTACCAGGTGGACACCCGGCTCATTGGGGTGGGAGGCGGTACAGTAGGCGCGCATCTCCGGAACGCGGGGATCCCCGCGGTGGTGTGGTCCCGGATGGACAACACTGCCCATCAACCCAACGAGTACACGGTAATCGAGCATATCCTGGGGGATGCCAAGGTCATGGCATGGCTTATGACGGCAGAATCTTAAGGCAGTTCTGGAATGTCCGCTTCATATACCCACTGGCGGTCAAAGACCGCTACCACTGCCTGATTGACGGCCTTGTTTCCCTGGTCTCCGATCAAGAGGCTGTGAAACTGGGTGTGCCTTTCCTGGGCAGCTTTGATCCGGGCGAGGCTGGGTTCATCCAAAGGGGGCATGATAAAGTCTGAAACCATGAGCACATCCGCTTTCCGAAACTCCTGGGTTTCCAGCAAGTCCAGGGCCTGGTGGAGGGCAGGCCCTGCATTGGTGCCGCCGTAAAAACTGGTAGACAGGAACTCGCTGAGCCGGTCCAGGGCCTGAAAGAGATCCTGCGGCTGTACGGTTTCAGCGATATGCAGGGCCTTCATCCCGGTGGAGAAGGAAATCAGATACCAGTCCCGGGTATCCTGCAGAGCGATCTTCAAGAGGGCAAAACAAAGGGTCTTGGCCACGGTTTCAGGGATGCCCCGCATAGAACCGCTGGTATCAATACAGAGGATAAAAGGGCCTTTAAGGGTTTCCGGTCCTTTTCGAGTTCTGCCTTGGGGCATCTCAGGCAGGTTTTTGGGGGGAGAAAAAAACTCCTGCCGGTACGCATAGGTGAGCAGTTTCTTGGCCGCGAATTTCTGGTAGAACATCCATTGGGCGGTCTCATCGGTGAGTAAGGCTGCCTCAGAAACGAGGATGCTGCTGAGATCATCGCTTTCCCGCACCCCAATGAGGTCTCCTTTGCTTGCCTGTTCCACCAGCCGCTCTGGTTCATGGAGCTTAGCTTCCATAAGCGGCTCTGTTGCCTCTGCTTCGGTCTTGTGCCTTCCCAGGCTATTGGCTAGGTCCTGGACGAGGGGGTCCTGTTCCAGGAGTTTGGCGTAGGTATGGAGCACCGTAAAATTGACCCTTTGTTCTGCGACGCTCAGGTCCCAGAGCCGCCGAGGTTCACCGGGAAAGGGGTTAAACAGGGTTTCCATATTTTTATACGCCTCTATCCGTTGGTCGAGGGTTTCCCGGTAGTGCTTTCCTTCGGCTTCGAAGCATTCTTGTTCCCAGGCCCGTTGTTTCTGGGAAAGCAGGGCAGCCCATCGTTCGGTAAAATGCTCTTTTACCCCGGCAAAGGAGGAGGATGCCCAGGAGGGCTTACGTTTCCGCCGGGAGCGAGGGGGCGAAAGACTTTTCTGAAACTCTTGGGTATAAAAGGCAGTATCCAATGCTTGGGGTTCATAGGTTTCCTGGATGAACGGGGCTAGTCCTTCCCAGGTCTCCTGGAAGTGCTCTGCTTCCAAAGCCTCGAAGTCCGCTAAGAGGTCTTGTTCCACGGCAAAGGGGCTTTCGGTTTTTTGTATGGTTCTTTGGGTGGTATTGATGAAATCCAGGATTGCTTTAGTCAGGTCTTCTGCAAGCGAGGGCTTCAGAGCTGTCCCCTTCCCTGATGCAGACACCTGGGTACTCAAGGCGTCCTGTATGCAAAGTTCCCGCATTGCCTGGTTGGATACGATGGTTCTGAGGATCGGCGCAAAAGTACCCGTGTCCCCTGAGGCGAGACCCGCAAGGCGCTGGGCGCTTCCGGGCTGATCCAGCAGGTACCCGTAGATAGCAGCGGCAATCCGGGCTCTGCCGTTTTGGTCTGACACCGCACCGAAGTGGATGAATTTATGAAATTGATGGAAGGTATTCCGCTGAATATCCCGCCTCCTTTACCCTGCCGTGATGTATGAAATCAGCCCGGATCATCGGAGCAGGACTTCTTCATCGGTAAGGGTTTTATAGGCGTGCTGGATTTCCCGGATCTCCACCTCAATTTTGTCCAGATCCTTGTGGACCAGGGCTATATGGGACTCCACAAGGTGTGCCAATTCCGGGGGTACAAACAGGTTCCCCCGGAGATGCTTGAATTCGTGCTTCCGGTACTGAGCAAGCCGGCCTCTCAGCCCAGCGGTATAGTCCAGAAAACCCTGGATCCGGGTATCCCAGGCCCTTTCCTTTGCAGCAGCAGGTTTCCGGCTTATCCGCCGTTTATCCCCGGTAGGCATGGTATCCAAGGTACATTCCCTGCCATCTATCACCACCTGAAAAGGGCCGCTCCCCTGGCTCACCTGGGCGCTTTTCTGTCGGATCATCCGGGTTTCCATATCCTGCTCCATTCCATCTACCAGCATACTAAAGGTGCCTGACCCTTTTTGTAATTGGGCGGATCGGTTACGATTCAGGTATCCTGAGGCAAGGCGCTGCAAGGAATAGAGGGGTACGGTTTGGGCTGCTGGGGTGAGGCCCTCAAAATCCTGTTTTTTGATATACCCTTCTTGCGTATCCCCGGCAGTGATCCGGTAGTAGTCCACGGCAACAAGCCGTAGAACCTCAGCCCGTGTATCCTGAATATGCCTGGTCTCCTGGGTAATCTCAGCCTGCAATGCCCGCAGTTCTTCCCGGATCCCGGTGAAATCCAGGGCCGCCGCGTATCCCTGCTGCTCAATGGCCTCATGAACCAACCGGGCCGCCGCCCCCTGCTCTTCTGGAACATCCCAAAGACAGTGTTTAATCAGGAAACAATCCATGAGATCCACCTGCTTCCGATCATTTAAGAAGGCAGAAGTCCGCAATAAACGCAAAATCTTCCGCCACCGGCGATCCGATTTTTTTTTCAGCCCTCCTTGTGGAGGGGATAGCTCCGGTTCTATCGGTTCCGATGCATCTCGTGCCAGGATACCGCCGGATCGGATATACAGGAGTACCTGAAACACATGATCCGGAAGGGTAATGGCATCAATGCCCTGACTCCAGGCTTCATACACCGGATCGGTGATTTTGTGTTCCTCCTGCACCGGGTCATGAGCAGAAACATCAAAACTCCGGGGCAGGGTAATCATGGCCTTAAAGCAGGCTGGATCCAGGATGCTCTCCACAGGAAGGCGCACCAAGAAACGATCCCAAAGGGCTTCGAGACCCTGCCCTGGACCAGGCAGTTCGTTGGATGCGGCGATGAGGAGCTTCATGGGGACCTGGATTTCCTGTTCACCGTTACGGTAGAGCTTTTCATTCAAGACCGTAAGCAGCGCGTTCTGAATGGATGGACCTGCTTTCCAGATCTCATCCAGGAAAACCACGGAAGCTTCGGGAAGGTAGCCCTTGGTTATCCGCTCATACTTATCCGCATCTTTGAGTTTTGCAATGGACACAGGACCAAAAATTTCATCGGGGGTGCTGAAATGGCTCATCAGATACTCAAAGGCGCTGCTGTTCTTAAAGGCGTACTTGAGCCTCCGGGCAATGAGGCTCTTGCCCACCCCTGGGGGCCCCAGGAGGAACAGGCTTTCCCCAGCTATAGCAGTAAGCAGGGCCAGGGCTATCACCTCTTCCTTCTCGTATATACCGGTGTTTAATTCCTTGAGTAAAGAAATTATGTGGGATTTGACTGCCATAGATGCAAGCATACCCTGAGCCCTCAGGGGTGTCTACTATTCCAAGCTGGGATTCCTTTTTGTATATAGGGCAGATGCAACCTAAACAAGCTGAACCGCGACCAAAAGAAAAAAGTCCGCCGGACGTTAGTCCGCAATGACCCGAATTGACGGGAATTATCCACTGGTACTTATTCCCATACTTAAACAGGAGTATTCATGTACAGACTCCAGGTATTCCATCGA
>JAIRLU010000228.1 GCA_031259215.1 Treponema sp.
ATGAAGGCGGAAAGTGCAAGAAAAATAGGTCATCCTGCACCTTTTCCAGAAGAATTACCGAAACGTCTAATAAAATTATTTTCATTTACCGGTGATATTGTTTTAGATCCATTCATGGGTAGTGGTACAACTGCCATTTCTTCATTAAAAGAGAAGAGGAATTTTATTGGTTATGAAATTAATGAAAATTATATTAAATTGACGAATAAAAGAATAGATATTGTAAAACAGGAATTAATGACGTTGTTTTGAAAATAATGGTGAAATGCCCAAACATCGCATACCGGGTCTGTTTACGCGCATATCCGCTTTGCGGATATGACGGGGCTGTCCAGGAAGTTTTCCAGTCAGGCCCCTAAATATTGGTTCCCGTCTAAGGGCTGAAGATTTTTTGAAATGACAGAGTCTGCGGAGTGGAATATTTGTCTTATTTGAGGTGGTTTATCCGGTACATTTGCTTTATATCGTACCCAAGGGAAAATAATCCCCACCCGGTAGTTACTTTGTCTCTACCCCGCAACAGAAATCTCCGGTATCCCTGGTTCCCTTTTATGTGACCAAATACCGTTTCGACTTCAACGGATCGTTGTTTCCTCAAATCTTCATGTTTTTCCAATGCCTTGCGGGACTTGCCTTTTAGCCGTTGCCATTTTTCATTCCACCCTATCCACCCATTCCCTTTCGTCCTTTTACAGAGATTGGACTTGTTCGAGAACCCGGTTGGTTCTCGAACAAGTCTCCAAAAAACCTGGATTTTTTAATAAAATCCATGTTTTTTAAGCGGAAGTTGTTCGGAAACTGAGGTTTCCGAACAACTCTATTGGTGATTTGGTATGAAGAACTCTATGTCTGTCCTGGGGTATGTGCGGGGATCGAAAAATACGGTATCCTATTCTTCATGGATATTAATTTCTATTCCCTCGGCGCTGCCGAGGAGGTAACCGGTTCTAAACATGTGATCGAGATAGATGGGAAATCCTACCTCGTGGATTGCGGTGCATTTCAGGGATCCCGGGCCGAGGCGGATCGGAAAAATCGGAACTTCGGTATCCCTACCGACCGGATCGAGTCGGTGGTCTTAACCCACGGCCACCATGATCACTGTGGCCTCCTGCCTTTGCTCGTTAAACAGGGATATCAGGGGAATATCTATGCTACCCCTGCAACCAGGGATATTTCCAACCTCATCATGATGGATTCCGCCACGATACAAGCCCGGGATGCGATGTACTTACGTAAACTCGCTAAAAAAAAGGGGGAAACCTTCACCTGGAA
This sequence comes from Treponema sp., assembly GCA_031259215.1. GTDB lineage: Bacteria > Spirochaetota > Spirochaetia > Treponematales > Breznakiellaceae > JAIRLU01. The sequence goes on from JAIRLU010000228.1 coordinate 1,276, forward strand.
CCCTCTTTATGATGAAAAGGACGCGATTCAGGCTACGAACCAAATTGTGGGCATATCCTATAAGCGGCCGGTTTTTATCGGTGATGGAATTACGCTGGAATTCTACGATGCCGGTCATATTTTGGGTTCTGCTATGGCGTTCATTACCGTCAAAAAGCGGGGGAAAGAGACGCGGATCCTCTGTTCCGGCGATCTGGGCCGTAAGGGAAAGCCCATCATAAGGGATCCCGACCAGGTCCCGCCACCGGATTATATTGTTCTGGAAAGTACCTACGGAGACCGCCTGCATGAAAACACCGATGACGCCATGAAGAAGCTGGCGGAAATGGCCCAACGGATGGTAAAAACCAAGGGGAAGATCCTCATTCCTGCCTTTGCCATAGAGCGGACCCAGGAGTTGGTGTACTATTTTCACCTCCTCGTGGATGAGGGCATCATTCCGGAGATTCCGATTTATGTGGATTCTCCTATGGCCACCAACGCCACGACCATCTTCCAAGTGCATCCCGAATGTTACGATGAAGCTATCCATGAAGCCTTTATCAAACACCATAAAAACCCCTTTGGTTTCAATGCCCTGCATTTTACGACGAGTGTGAGCGAATCCAAAGCCTTAAATGATCATCCCGGCCCCCTTATCATCATTTCCGCAGACGGTATGTGCGAAGCCGGTCGGATCCAGCATCACCTGATCCAGCACATCGGAGACCCGAACACCACCATCTTGACCGTAGGGTATATGGCCCAGAATACCCTGGGCCGGCGGATTCGGAACAAAGAACCGGAGGTGAAGATCCACGGTCAGTGGTTTAAGCGGAAAGCCGCAGTTGAGGAGATCCACGCCTTCAGCGCCCATGCGGATTATGCGGAAGCCCTGCAATGGCTGGACTCCCTGGATACCTCTAGGTTAAAACAAGTGTTGCTGGTGCATGGGGAACCCAAGGCTCAGCGGGCCTTTAAGCAATACCTCATCGAAAAGGGGTATCCTGATACCGAGATTGTCCAATACGGTAAAACCTACGATATGAACGAATGAAGGAGCAGCCTATGGGGTATCTTACGGGATTTCATGCCATAGAAGAAGCGCTTAAGTCGGGAAAGGCTACAGGGCCCCTGCTGATCGCTAAAGCAGGCCCTCGGGCCCAGGAAAGTATCACCCTGGCACAGGAACATAAGGTTCCTATCCACCGGGTAGGTACGCACGATCTGGATCATCTCACCCCAGATCACCGGGGAATTGCCTTGCACCTGGTGGATCTTCAGCAGCATAGTGCAATTACCTTGGATGGATTCATCGCGGATCTGGGAGAACGGCAGCATGTGCTGGTCATGATCCTGGATGAAATCACCGACCCTCACAACTACGGCGCCATACTTCGTTCCTGCGATCAGTTCGGCGTGGATTTGGTAATTACCCGACACCGGCGTATTGCCAAACATGCCCAGAGTATCTCTAAAACCTCTGCAGGGGCTGTGTCCTGGGTCCCGGTGGTAGAAGTGTCCAACCTGCCTCGGGCAGTACAGGATCTACAGGATGCCCGCTTCTGGGTTTATGGGGCTGATATGCAGGGAGACCCGATATACGAACGGGATCTTCGGGGCCGCCTCGCCCTTATCCTGGGAGGCGAAGGGACCGGGATATCCCGATTGCTCCGGGAACGCTGTGATGCTTTGGTGGGGATTCCTCGTAAAGGTAAGATCGATTCCCTTAATGTTTCAGTGGCTGCGGGGATTGTATGCTACGAGGTACTACGGCAGCGAAGCGGAACTGCATCCTCCGCATGAAGCAGTATGGCCTGGGTTCCCGGCTTTTCTTCTTTAAAATTCAGATGAGATGAGGCCGCCAGAACCAGGGTTCCTTCGAGGGCTTTACCGGATCGGTAGCTAGGGTTCGTGAATGGACTGGCATAAGGAGTTCGGTTTTCCCGTCTTTCCCTAGGATGGATGGGGTTCCTTCACCGAGATACCATACTAAGCAACTGAGGAAGGCTATGTTTTAACCTGGTTCAGTATTGCGGTCTTTTTACCCAATATGAGGTAGAACTCAGTGCAACTCGTAGGTTGAATGGACTAAAAGCAGGGTTAAGAAGGACCACGAACCATACGAACCGGTCCGGTCGTCCTTTGAGAGCTGATAGAACCCTTGAAGGATGGGCCGGTTATCCCACGAACGGCACGAACTTGTGCTGAGACAAGGGGGTGATTTTACCTGACGTACCGTACCCTGTGAATAAACCGCTCAAGATGAAACACCCCGAGCCCTGCAGGTTGCCCTGTTCCGTTCGTGCTGGTTCGTGGGGTTCGTGTTTTTTGAATGACAGGGGGTTTAGGCTAAACACGGTACTCGTAGGTTGATTGGACTAAACGTAGGGATTAAGAAGGACCACGAACCATACGAACCGGTCCGGTCGTCCTTTGAGAGCTGATAGAACCCTTGAAGGATGGGCCGGTCATCC
>JAIRLU010000021.1 GCA_031259215.1 Treponema sp.
GGCAATGCACTCATTTTTGTTACATTTCCCCTTTTTTACTCTTTTCGTCCAAAAGGGTGACATAATCCCCCGTGAATTTCGGCTGTTTAGGGGTGACATTTTCGCTCGTTATTGACATATAAAAAATAAAATAGGACAAGGACTTGCGGTCTGAAATCGTCCAGGGGAAGGACTCCTTTTGTACCAGAACACGGGGGAAACCCGGCTCCCCCGTGTTCTGGTATCCATCCCCTGGGAGGACTAGCTCTTGGTAATAATTATCCCATGAAGCACCAGAGGAACCGTATCGGAGTTCCTAATACTGTGAGAAGCCCCATTTCCAGTAATCACCACATCCCCGGGCGTAACCACCGTCTCCTGACCATCGTCATTGACCACCCCGGTCCCAGCCAGGATACAAAAGTATTCGGTTTCCTCATCGTGCCGGTGCAGGCCAATGGAAGCTCCCGGAGGCAAACGCAGTTCCGCCAAGAGCCGGGTATGGGGCTGGGTGCTTTCGTCTACCCAATGGGTTATGGTTACCGTTCCCGTTCCCTCTCGCATGTGCTCTTTGTATTCCACTTTCATAGCATTTCGCTGTATAATCATACGTACTCCTTAGGATCAATCATGATACCAAAAGCCGATTGAGGCGCTTCACAAAATCTGCAGGGTCCTTGAGCTTCGCCCCTTCAACCAAGAGGGCCTGATCCAGCAGGACCCCGGCGATATCGGCAATCCGCTGTTCATCCTCGGTGTTTCTGAGGGTCCCCACAATGGGATGCTCCCCGTTGACCTCCAGAATAGGCTTAATATCCGGCATTTCGGTTTGTCCCATGGCCTTGAGCATAGCCGCCATCTGGATTGAAGGATCATGCTCATCCGCTACAATACAGGAAGGAGAATCGTGGAGGCGCCGGGAGAGCTTTACCTCTTTGACCCGGTCTCCCAGGGCCTTTTTGATCTTCTCAATCACCGGCTTGTTCTCCTTTTCCGCCTGTTTGTCCTGTTTCTCTCCCAGTTCTTCGTCCGCACCAGAACGATTCACCGCCTTGAGTTCCCATTCCTTGTACTTACTCACCGTGGGAATGACAATTTCGTCAATCTCATCATCCATGATGAGGACTTCAATACCCTTGGCAGTATAGGCTTCCAGCAGAGGAGATGCCTTGAGGGTCTTTTCATCCCCGCCGGTGATGTAGTAGAGGGACTTTTGGTCTGATTTCATTCGGGAAACATAGTCGGCAAAACTCGTCCACCCTTCTACGGTGGTACTCTTAAACCGCACCAGTTCCTGAAGGGCCTCCCGGTTGGCAAAATCCTGGTACAGCCCTTCCTTGAGGGGCCGGTTAAACTGGGAAATAAAGGTCTCCCATTTTTCCTGGTGATTATCTGACAGGGTCTTGAACTCCCCCAGGAGTTTCTTGACCGAGGCATTTTTGATATTAAGCAGGATCTTATTCTGCTGCAGAATCTCCCGGCTTACGTTTAAGGGGAGATCCTCTGAATCAATGACCCCCCGGATAAACCGAAGCCAGGTGGGCATGAGTTCTTTGTCATCATCGGTGATGAAAACCCGTTTCACATAGAGCTTTACCCCGGGCTTATAGTCCACCTGGTACAGGTCAAAGGGCGCTTTTTTGGGAATGTAAAAGAGGGTGGTATATTCCAGGGCTCCTTCGGCCTTGGTGTGGATATAGAATAGGGGATCTTCGGTGTCATGGCCGAGTTGTTTGTAAAACTCCGTGTAATCCTTTTCGGTGAGTTCTGATTTTGCCCGCCGCCAGAGGGCAGTACCGGAGTTAATCCGCTCGGTTTTGGTCTTGGACGCCTTTTCCTTACCTTTATCATCGTACTCTTTCTCGTCATAGGTCAGATAGATAGGAAATGCCACGTGGTTGGAATACCGTTTGATAATATCTTCGATAGACCAGCGGTTGGTATATTCGGTTCCTTCTTCAGTTAAGTGCAGGATTACCTGGGTCCCTTGGGGAGTCCCCAAAGCTTCCACGGGGGCGCTTTCTATGGTGTAGCCCTCCTTGCCATCACTGGTCCATTTCCAGACGTCCCCATCCCCGGCCTTACGGCTTATCACCTCGATGGTTTCCGCCACCATGAAGGCCGAATAAAATCCCACCCCGAATTGGCCAATGAGATTGGAGTCTTTTTTTACGTCTTCCGTAAGTTTTTCCAGAAACGCCTTCGTTCCCGACCGAGCGATGGTCCCTAAGGACTCGATCAGATCCGACTCGTTCATCCCGATCCCATTATCCCCAATGGTAAGGGTCTTTGCATCCTTATTAAAGGAAATATCGATCCGCGGATCAAAGCTGATACTTTTATACGCCTCTTCTGCCACGGTAAGGTACTTGAGTTTATCCAGGGCATCGGAGGCGTTGGATACCAGCTCCCGGAGGAAAATTTCCCGATTAGAATAAAGAGAATGGATAATAAGGTGCAAGAGCTGACTTACTTCGCTTTGAAACTGGTGTTGTGCCATGATGAGGCTCCTTTTCGATACATGATATTAAACGGCTTACCGGATATAACCGGGTGTAAGCGGTTTGAAGCAAAACTATCTGGTATGTAAGATACTAAAAGAATTTTACGCGGGGCAAGGGGAATGAAACAACTAATACCCACAAAAAATAGGTTTTTCTCCATAAAGATCAGCCGGTTTCAAAAATTGGTTGTTACGGACCGGTGGCCGATAAAACAGACGCTCCAAAAAGCGGCCTAAAATCCGCTTTTTCCTTACATTTAAGGCTGTTTCAAAAGAGGACTTTTGAAACAGCCTCAGGTATTACGCACCCAATAGGATGAAAAGCCGCCGCGAGCTATACCCTGCTTTGGCCCTTGCAAGAATAGAGAACCCCTCCCTAGCTCGGTCTCATGCAGGGCCTTTCACGTTATTCCGCACTATCCGCATCTTCCTCAACCGGTTCTTCCAGGGCTTCCTCGTCGGTTTCCTCAAGCCCTGCTTCAGGATCTTCGAGAATGGAGAGGAGTTCTACCTCGAAGATCAAGGTTGCATAGGGAGGAATGACCGAACCTGCTCCTTGTTCGCCATAGGCTAATTTCGAGGGTACATACAAGCGGTAGAACCCGCCTTCACTCATCAGTTGGATCCCTTCGGTCCAGCCGGGAATCACCGCATCCAAAGGAAATTCCGCAGGCTCCCCCCGGGAATAAGAGCTATCAAAGACCGTGCCGTCTGTCAAGGTGCCCTTATAATTCACCCGCACCATATCGCTTCCCCCAGGCTTTTGGCCGCTTCCCTCGATGATGACCTCATACTGGAGTCCACTCGAAGTGAGGGTTACCCCTGGTTTCTTACTGTTTTCCTCCAGAAAGGCCTGTTCCTTTTGTCGGTTTTCTTCCGCCCGCTTTGCCATGGCTGCCATAAAAGCCGTTTGCACCTTGAGTACCGCATCGTCCATGGTAAACCGCGTCTCTTTATCTTCCAGACTTTCTTTAAGCCCTCGGACAAAGGCATTATAATTGAAGGTTAAGCCCGTTTGTTTTAAGTCCGAACCAATAACCATCCCAAAGGCATAACTGGTATCCACATCTTCTGATACCTTGCTCGGCACTTCAGGTACTCCCTCTGCATAGGCCCCCAACAATAGAACGCCCATTAACAACGAAATACCGACCATTTTTTTCATCATCTTGTTTTCCTTTAATCAGTATAAGGGTATGATGAAGCGGATTCCACCTAAAGTACTACTCCTTCAGGATCCCCTTGCTACCCCTCATTCCATCATACTCTATACGCTCTGCTTCCTTCCATTTTTCCCTGTTTTCCATGAAGAATTACCTTCGCGACACGAGGGACTCGAACCCCCTACCTGCTGCTTAGAAGGCAACTATTATACTATTATATAACTTCTGGTATGGCAACTAATTACTTAATATAGGTAATTTTAGATGAAATTACAATAGTTTTAAAATAAATGCACGATCCGGCGGATCCTGCCCCAGTTTGTTTCAATCCACAGGCCCACGCGGGACGGGGCAAGTCCACAGAACAGCCTACCCCGGGCTTGGCCGCCTGCCCCAGACCCAAGGGCGGTAACCTGCCGCAGGTCGCATCCCTCACCAACTGCGTAGCTGGTTCGGTTCCTCTATCCTCACCGTATCCCTGGATTGCTCTATCACATACAACCCTGCCCTTAAAGCCGCCTTCCGCACCGCTTCCGGCATAATCGCACCCGCGAGGGCTCCCCGGATTTCCCGCTTGTCTCCCCGCTGGTCTTTATGACTCTTTGGCTTTAGCCGGTGTGGGTACTCAAACGATACAAGGCGTACTGATTAAGAGACACCCCTTCTTTTTCGGCTTCCATAGCCAAACGGGCATGGAGCGTTTTCGGCAGGCGCAGCACAAACTTACCACTGTATTGATTTGCGTTAATCGGTTCCGGGACAGTAAATCCGTTCTCAAGTTTGGTTTCTATCCATCCTTCCATAGCTTCATGGATATTCTTAAAGGCTTCTTCGTATGTGTTCCCATTGCTCATGCAGCCGTCAAATTCCTGAACTGTAGCCAAATAATACGAACCGCTTTCATCGGTAATGTGTTGCATAACAATGTGATACGGAAGGTCCAGATACTCTTTTTTATTCATAGCTTCCTCCTAGCTATCGCCAATCCGTTCAAGAATGGCGGTAACGCATGCTTTTTTAAGCGGACTATTGTTCACAACCGTAAGAACATCGCCCCTTTGGTTAATGTATTGACAGTGAGACCCCTTCTGGCGGTCAAGCCGGTATCCATGAGCTATCAAAACCCTCTCCGCCTCATGAAGAGTAATGCCGTTAGGTTGACGCTTCATTTTCTCGATTATTTTTTTCACACCGGCCATGTTTATATGGTATCATATACAGTATCATCTGTCAAGGACTTGTTCGTTTGTTTGTTCGTTTGTTTGTTTCAATCCACGCACCCCCGCGGGTGCGACAAGTCCACAGAACAGCCTACCCCGGGCTTGGCCGCCTGCCCCAGACCCAAGGGCGGTACGCTTCCGGCAGGTCGGCCGGCCGCATCCCTCACCAACTGCGTAGCTGGTTCGGTTCCTCTATCCTCACCGTATCCCCGGATTGCTCGATCACATACAAGCCCGCCCTTAACGCCTCCTTCCTCACCGCTTCCGGCATAATCGCACCCGCAAGGGCTCCCCGGATTTCCCGGCTGTCTCCCCGCTGGTCTTTATGCCTCCTCAAAAACTCAAGGCGGCTGATATGGTCCGCCACATCCTTTTCAGCAGGTTTTGCCTTTATTTCCACGGCGATACTGTAGGCATCATTCTCAAGCAGTATGTCAAACTCCGCTTCTACCCGGCCCGTATCGGGATTAACAAACTTACGTTCCTTGGCAATATCGTTAAAATGATAGTTCAAGGCATTGAACTTTTGGACGATATTGGGTAAGACCAGATGTTCCGCCAGTTCCCCGAAGCGGTTACTCAGATACCCTATACTTTTCTGGAGTTCCTTCATTTGTCGGTCGGTCTCTGCTTTTGATTCCCGAAAGAGTCGGTCGGTTTCCTTGCGATCATCCCGCAGTTCCCGAATAAGCCGGTCCGTCTCCTTCATCTGCTGTTGAGTCTCCTTTATTTGTTGGCGGTTCTCCATAAACGCCGCCCAGACCTGCTCGAAATTCAATCCCATTTGCGGTTGTATTAGTTCTGCCATGTGGTCCTCCTATATCTAATCATAATGTATCATATGTGGCCTGCCCCAGGCCCACAGGGGCGGGTGGATTATGCAAGCTTCTTACCGGCAAATTCCGGCTCAGACTCTGCTTCAGGGGCAGTCTCCGGCATTCCTCCGGGGAGAGCTAGAGTTTGTTCTTGCTCAAGAATTGTACGGATTAGAGCAAGGGCGGTAGATTGACCTTGAGGGGATAGCTGATTCAATAAATTGACAAGCTCATCATCAAGGTAAGAGTTTTTATAAAACATATCCCCTATACCGGTTTTCAGCTAATCTTCATTCACAGGGTTTTGTTGCTTGTGGGTGAGAATCCAGGGTGATTTCGGTAGGGCTACCTGCTCAGGAGTACATTAAGGCTTGCAGACCAAGCCGAATCAACCGAGGCTGGCGGCCTGTTGGATACCGTCATTGACACGCTCATCTGGCTGGAAATTACTGGTTTCCGCTTCGTTGGCTTTAGGTTTTTCGCCCGCCTCTATCCCTTTGTTTTTCTCTTTGATTTTTTCTAGTTTTTTATAAATCTTCTCAAGGTCTTTTTTTGCTTTCTTTGATTCATCTGAGTCGATTATTTCTTTCTTGATTATATCATTTGCCATTATATACGCTATTTCTTCGTCTGTTATTTTTACATCGCTGAATAATTTTCTCATTATTTTTCTGATAGTAGAATATACCTCTGGATTGTTTAATAAATTCCCGATGATATATTTATTTTTTATCTGTATATTCGCATAGAAGTCGTCTATAACAGCATTTTCTTGGCCTTCTTTGCTGATTGCAAATATAATTTCCAATTCCTTTTCCGATTTTCCATTTGAGTTTGAAATATTAAACTCATATATCAGTTCTTTGTCTATGGGCTTACCAAATTTTATTTTATATATCATCCATCTTTCAGCATTTGTTAGCATTACCCAATTTACACCAGCATTAGAACCGTAATCTATCGCCTGTTTAACATGATTATCGTTAAGGGTTACAGAAACAGCCTTAACTTCAACAAGGAATCGTATTTTTTTATTTGATCCGATTATAGCAAGATCACAATAAGTACCTCTAATAGCGTATT
>JAIRLU010000025.1 GCA_031259215.1 Treponema sp.
GGTAAGTACTGGTATTTTCCCAGAGCCGCATGATTTCCGTACTTGCTTCTGAGTTATCGGGTCATAGTACCAAAAATACCAGGCCTTAACCGGTTTTCCGGACTCATTTTTGATGGTTCTTTTATATAAGTGTCGTTTAATCAAGATTTCCTCCATACCAAATGTGCATAGAATTGAGCATAAAATCAGATGCAAATAAATGATTCAAGATGCACTATTATGTAATAAGTATATACTACATAATCAATTATATACACCCAGGTTACACTAGGTTATAAGACGTTTTGATAAGTTATCACAGCGCCCCTTGCTTTTTGTTTTTGCCGCTTTGGGGCCAAGCCCACAATAGAGGTGAGAACGCTCCGCCCGATGTAGGAACGAAGGGACATGCGCCCTTATCCCTAACCACGCAGCCCCCCGCTACGCCCACCGCAGGTGCTAGTTTCCGATGCGGATTGAGTTAAACCATGCGTCGTTATAGAGGTCCAAGGCGGTTCCCAGGTCGTCTTTCAGTTCTGTGGTAGCCAGGTCTTCGGTTCGGTAATAGGGCGTAACCTTCTGGTATTGCCGGGCGGGAATGTTAGCAGTGGCAGGAAATCCGAAATAATCGGCAAACTCTGCATAAATTTCAGGCCGGTGGATGAAGTCGATAAACTTATGGGCCAGGTCAATGTTTTTCGCACCTTTCAAGATACACATGCTATCGATGTAGGCAGGTCCCCCTTGGGTGGGTATAAAAAAGACCGTATCTCGCTTTAATTGCTCGTTATCCGCGATCTCCTCGTATACCACTTCCGCATACCCTTGTACCACCCAGAAATCTCCGTTGGCATAGCCCTTGCCGAAAGCCTCTGCATCGAACTTAACCAGATTCGGCTTCCATTCCTGGTTGATGAGGTTCTTGGCCGCTTCAATCGCTGCAGGGTCCGTGGTATTTACCGAATACCCGAGATGTACCAGGGCGTCTCCCATGACTTCCCGCATATCATCGAGCATGGTCATTCTGCCCTGCAGATCCTGGCGGCTAAAAATGGACCAGTTCTTTTCAAAGTTAGGCACCTTAGCGGTATTCACCGCGATCCCGGCGGCCCCCCAATAATAGGGCACGCTGTATTCCATGGCAGGATCATACGTGGCTTTTTGTAAGACCAGGGGATCGATGTTTTTCAGGTTGGAGAGCTTGGACCGATCGATTTTCTCGAACATACCCTGGCGGCTCATGATAGACACGTAATCCCCGGAAGGAAACACAATATCGTAACCACTGCCTCCAGATTGAATCTTGGCATACATATCCTCGTTGGAGGCAAATTCATCGTAGATGACCGTAACGCCGTATTCCTTTTCAAACTTCTCGATAATCGACGGGGGCGTATAATAGGTCCAGTTGTAGATATAGAGCCGATTCGACGTACCCGCCGCTTGCTTGCCTCCCCCGGCCCAGAGGCTGGCGGTACTGAATAGGGCCATAAGGGCCACTATTCCCAGCAGCCCTGGCCCCGTGCGAAGCAGGACTGCGCTTCTTACAGGTATTTTCTTCATCTTTTCCTCCTATGGTAAAGGCGTATAGGCATTGCCTTCACCAGAACAATGATATAGGGGATGGTATTCCCATCCTCCCGTATCGCCTTGAGGATAGCACGACCCCTCCGGCGGAAACGGCATACACGAGGCCCGCTCTATTTGGCGGCGATATATTTGAGGAAATTCCTCAAAAGATAGGTGAGGAACACCGTACCCAAGATCATCACCACCGATAAGGCGTTGATCACCGGGGAGACGCCAAAACGGATTGCCGAATAGATATACAAAGGCAAGGTTGAGGATCCAGGACCTGCTACAAAGTAGGTGATCACGAAATCCTCCAGGGAAATGGTGATGGCGGTTAAGAAACCGGACACAATACCGGGCATACAGATAGGGATGATTATCTTGAAGAGGGTCTGCTTCTCACTGGCCCCCAGGTCATGGGCAGCCTCAATAATCGAAAAATCGAATTCATCCAGCCGGGCCATGACCATGAGAAACACAAAGGGCAGGTTGAAAGTGGTGTGGGCGATGAATATGGTCAAGAGACCCAGGCGTATCTTGACCCCGGCAAAAAAAATGGACAGGGATACGCCGATGATAATCTCCGGCAGGATCATGGGCAGAAAGGAAATGGTCTGCACATAGTTCCGTAGCTTAAACCGGTACCAGTTTATCCCGATGGCCCCCAAGGTACCTATGACCGTAGCGCTTGCAGCGGAACTTCCCGCAATGAACATACTGTTCCAAAAAGAACGCCAGAGGTCCCGGGAATGAAAAAAGAGCTGTTCATACCATACCAGAGAGAATCCGGTCCAGTGCATACCCTTAGATGCGTTAAAGGAGTATAAGATCAGCACCACCAGGGGCAGAAAGAGAAAGCCGATGGTGGCAATAAAAACCGTTTGGGAAAAGGAGCATTGATTCCGATAGGCCCGCTTGGCATGACGGGCCGCTTCCCCCTGGGTACCGATGGGCTTCAAAGGGGTTATGATGTGATAAATGATCCGTTTGAAACTCACTGCTGCACCTCTTTGCCTTTGGTCCGGACCGCATCCTTCCGCTGCTGGGTCATCATGAGGACCACTCCTATGGTGGTAATCAGGGTAAGTACCACGGAGATAGCCGCTGCCAGGGGCCAATTCCGGGACTTGGTGAGCTGATCTGCGATGACATTCCCCAGCATATAGGAATCCTTACCGCCCACCAGGAGGGGTACCGCATAGGCGCCGAAGATGGGGATGAACGTGAAGAGCACCGCGGTAAAGATGCCGCTCCTGATGTTGGGCAGCAGCACTTTAATCATCGCTTCGATCTGGGTGGCGCCCAGGTCCCGGGCCGCCTCTAAGAGGGAAAAGTCGAATTTGTCGATGGTGGCAAACAGGGGAAGGATCGCGTAAGGCAGGTACATATAGACCAAAACCAAAACCACCGTCTTTTGATGGTACAGGAACTGGATATAGCTCTCCAACAGCCCCAGGCGTAGCAACAATTCGTTCAGGAAGCCGTTGTTCCCCAGGATATTCATCCAGGCAAATACCCGGATGAGGAAATTGGTCCAAAAAGGGATGATAATGAGCAGCAAGAGGAGGGTCTGATTCCGGCTTTTGGCCATGAAATACCCGCAGGGCAGGGCAATGAAGATGGTCAACACCGTTGCCGCTATGGAGGTTCCAATCGTGCGGATGGTGGTAATGACCAGGCTGGGGTTAGAGAGGCCCTGATAGGCGCCCAAGGAGAATTCTCCCACCACCCCGCCGTACAGTCCTTTCTTGAGGAAGCTGTAGACCACGATGATAATGAGAGGACTCAGGAAAAAGATAGTGAACCAAACGGTCATGGGTGCTGAATAGAGGGGACCGTAATTCCGTTTACCCAGGACACTCACGATGCTTTTACCTCGACGATATAGCCGTCATGGGCGCTCCAGGAAAGGAACACCTCATCCCGCCACAGGATGTCAGGACCTTCATCGGAATACTTGGCGTGTTGTTTTATTACACGAATAAGCACCTTATCCCAGACCTTCACGTAGAACTTGGTCTGGAACCCTGAATAGATAGGCTCGTCCACGGTACCCTGGAAAAGATTGATATCTTCCCGTTTAGTGACGGGTTTTTCCTTGGAAATGAGGATCTTCTCAGGCCGAATGGTAAAACTCACCCGCTGCCCGGGCTGTACCCTATCCACTGTGGTAACTTTGATCCGGCCTAATTCCGGGATATCCATCTCTACCATATATTCCGGATCCGGTTTATCCAGGTACACCACGGATGCCACCACGCCGTCGAAGAGGTTGGTCTCCCCAATGAACCGGGCCACGAAGTCGGTGGCAGGGCTTTCGTAGATTTCGTGGGGGGTTCCCACCTGTAATACATCCCCCTGGTTCATCACCGCGATCCGGTCCGACACGGAGAGGGCCTCCTGCTGGTCGTGGGTAACGTAGATGAAGGTGATACCGATCTGGTCGTGGATTTGGTCCAGTTCGATGAGCAGGTGCTGGCGCAACTTGGCGTCCAGGGCGGAGAGGGGTTCGTCCAAGAGCAGTACCCGGGGTTCATTGATGAGGGCCCGGGCTATGGCGACCCGCTGTTTCTGGCCTCCGGAAAGCTGATTCGGTTTTTTATGGGCATGCCCTTCCATCTGGGCTAGTTGCAGATATTCATCAACTTTAGCAGCGATTTGCGTTTTGGGGATTCCACGAATCCGTAAGGGGAAGGCCACATTTTCAAATACCGAAAGGTGGGGAAAAAGGGCATAGTTCTGAAAAACCGTATTGGCCTGCCGCTGATTAGGGGGCAGGTTCAACACATCCACCCCATCAAACTGCAGGCTTCCCTGGTCGGGACTTTCAAACCCTGCAATGATCCGCAGGAGGGTCGTTTTGCCGCATCCTGAAGGTCCCAGGAGGGAAAAAAACTCCCCTTTTTTGATTCCTAGGTCAATGTTATGTAAAACCTTAAAGTCACCGAAGGATTTAGCAATCTCCTTGATGCCCACATCGCTCCCTTTCAATAGTGCTCTCTCAACCTCCCTTCAACAAGAACGTGTACAGGTATAGTACCTGTCTTTAATATAATGGAACAATGCGGATTTTAAAGGATGTTGTCAATTGGTTTTTGGTAAATTCTCGATAATTTTTAATTTTCCCCTCGGTATAGGAAACAGGGAGAGCAGGGAAAGGGTTCCCTGCTCTTGGTTCATGTCCTTTTTCTTACATGAGGGGAGCTTAATTCACCTTCTCAAGGACCAGTTTGTACTGGGAGGCCGCTCCGTTGGCAGTGTAATTTTTAGCCGC
>JAIRLU010000060.1 GCA_031259215.1 Treponema sp.
ACCTCAGTTTCTGAACAACTTCCGCTTAAAAAACAGCAAAATGCGGAGCATTTTGCAAGACTTGCAAGCTAACCGCAGGTTGGCAGATAACCAACCGGGTTATTGAACAAGTCCAATAAACCCAGAGAACAGTTCCGGCAGGAATAACCGTGGCGGTCCCCTGCGCCGGCTTATCTGTTTCTATGGGCTTTATATTATACCCTTTTGTGAGTATACTTAGTTTACGTATGATGAGAGGATGATCAGGATAAGCCCGGAGAACAGGGTGGAGGGAGCGAGACGGATCTCCTGAGGCTTTTTGATGGATATGCTTTATCTTTAGAAGACCCCATGCCCTCCAAACCTCGAGCCCTGTGGGTTATCCGTACCTTTCTCTTGTTCCCTATATAGGAGTAGACCTATGAAACTAATCTTCCTTGGTCCCCCCGGAGCGGGTAAAGGGACCTTAGCCGCCAAAGGAGTGGAAATCTGTAAAGTGCCCCACATCAGTACCGGAGCCATTTTCCGATCCGCCATAGCCGCCATGAGTCCCCTAGGCCGGCAGGTTAAGGCCATCATTGAGGGGGGAAAACTGGTGGATGATGAAACCACCATCCTCTTGGTCAAGGAACGGCTTGCCCAGGAGGATACCCAAGCAGGGTATATTCTCGACGGATTTCCCCGGACTATTTTCCAAGCCGAAGCCTTGGCCCAATTTTCTCCGGTGGATAAGGTGGTGAATTTCGATATTCCCGATACGGCGGTGCTGGAACGGCTTTCAGGCCGCCGGGTGTGCCGCAAATGCGGGACGAACTTCCATATCACCTTCAATAAGCCGAAACAAGAGCAGCACTGCGATGCTTGCGGAGGGGAGCTTTTTATCCGGGAAGATGACCAGGAAGGGGCCATTCGAAAACGGCTTGAGCTCTACCGGGAACAAACCCTTCCGCTGATCGAGTATTACCGAAAACAGGGGCTTTTAGTAGCCATTGATGCCCAGGGTTCAGTTGACACGGTAGTGGCCAATTTCAAGCAAGTCCTGGGGATAGGGTAAGACGCCGGGTTCGTTCCTCAGGATGGTCTCGGCAATAGGCTGACAAACACGCGGCCATAGCGGAAAGCTCGGTTTCCCGGTTCAAGCGGTTTTTAAGGTAGGTAGCCCAGGTGAAATTATCGCAGAAATAGGCGAAAAACCGATGGGCCCTGCTTGGGTGGAATTCCCGGGGTTGATACCGAGCCAAGAGTTCCAGGAACCGAAGCCCCAGTTCCTCCAGATCGATGGATTCCGGGAGCGAGGGCCTGTTTCCTGCCCCAGGACGTTCCAGATGTCGTGCCTGGGCAAAAATCCACGGAGCACGGATGGCCAGGCGGCCTACCATGATCGCATCGCAGCCTTCTGCTGCCCGGCGGACCAGTTCCTGGGCATCGGCGATATCCCCATTTCCCGCCACCGGGATATGTACAGCCGAGCGGAGCCGGCTCACGTATTCCCAGCGCGGACGGCGTTTAAACTTTTCCCGGGCGGTTCGGGGGTGGAGGGTGATGCGCTCCACCCCTTCAGATTCGAGCCGCTTACAGAACTCCACCAAGTACTCAAAATCATCTTCCATACCGATCCGCAATTTGACGCTTAAGCGCCGGGTAGTTTGTTTGCGCAGGAGCTTTATGAGGGCCCCAGCCCGATCCAGGGAGGCCATCCAGCGGACCCCTGCACCGGCCCTTACTATGGCAGGAGCAGAACAGCCCATATTCAGGTCAATACCGGCACATTCCTGGGTATTAAGGAGGCGGACCGCTTGAGCCAGGTGTTCCGGATTCGCGCCCACCAGCTGGTATACCAGCCGCTGAGGACAGGGGCCGGGATCAAGATACCAGGCTTCAAAGGGCCCCCCGCTTATGAGGGCGCCGGCGCTTATCATTTCAGTAAAATATTCATCACAATTGCCGAAAATTTCGATAAGTTCCCGAAGGGCTCGATGGCTTAATTCTGCCATAGGAGCTAGTAAAAAAGATACTGCCATGTTATAGTAATAGCCAATTTTAGAATAAAAGAAAAAGGAGGTTTCTGCTTATTGGGGCAGGGATCTTGACTTGTAATATTCTAGAATATACAGTATATAGAATAGAGGAGTATGCCGTATGATAGCAAAATCTAATATGCCCACAAGTACCAGTGATAAAATTCCTGCGGGAATACGGCCTGATGGTAGTGCATACCGAGTTCTTGTGGTTGATGATTCCATGTTTATCTCAAAGCAGCTAAGTCAAATCTTTACCTCTGAGGGATTTGAAGTGGTAGGTACCGCTGCAGATGGTGCCCAGGGACTGGAAAGATACAAGGAAATGTTTCCTAAAGTGGATTTGGTTACCATGGATATCACCATGCCGGTTATGGATGGGGTTACTGCCTTGGAAAAGATAATAGAATTTGATAAAAATGCCGTGGTAATCATGGTCAGCGCCTTGGGTAAAGAGGATGTAGTTAAAAAGTCCCTCATGACCGGTGCAAAGAGTTATATTATCAAGCCCTTGGATAGAAATAAAGTTTTAGACCGGGTCGTTACTTTCTTAAAACGATAATCTCAGGTTGGCGACCGATTCTCGAGAGGGATCGTAGGTATTTTGTATTTTTTTCAGAGACTCTCATGGTTGAGGGTTATAGTTTTGGTGAACATATAATGAGCGTCCACGTTATTTCTGATGCTGTATTTTATATCCATACGGATATTCACACTACTGAGCTTTTTGAAGGTATCTGGCCTATCCCTTATGGGGTTTCTCTTAATACCTATGTGGTAAAGGGGGAAAAGATCGCCTTGATCGATCTCGTCAGGGATTGGGTTGATGCGCCAAAACAGCTTGAAAAAGCCTTTGCCTCGTTAGGCATTGGTTTTGACGCAGTGGATTACCTGATCTTGAATCATCTTGAACCGGATCACACCGGTTGGCTTAAGAAGTTCCGTGAGCGGAACCCCCGGGTTGAGATTATCTCCACACTCAAGGGTATCAATCTGGTTAAATCCTTCTTTAAGATCGATACGGGACTGCGGGCAGTCAAGGATGGGGAAACCCTGGATCTGGGGAAGGGAAAGATGCTCACGTTTGTTGAGACTCCCAATATCCACTGGCCTGAAACCATGGTTACCTGGGAAGCTGCTTCAGGGACCCTTTTCTCCTGTGATGCCTTTGGGTCTTTCGGCGTCTTAGGAAGCAAAGGTTTTGATGATGAGTTTACCGAAGAGGAACATGCCTTCTTTGAAAAGGAAAGCCTTCGATACTATGCTAATATCGTTTCCTCTTTTTCAGGGTTTGTAGAACGGGGGATTAAAAAACTCGCTGGTTTGGAGATTAAATGCGTTGCCCCAAGTCATGGTATGGTTTGGCGTAAGAAACCGCACACCATAATTGAGCGGTATCTCCGGTATGCCTCCTATGCCAAAGGCCCAGGGGAAAAGGAAATCACCCTGATCTGGGGATCCATGTACGGTAATACCAAGCAAGGGCTTGATGCGGTCATACGCGGCATAGAACAGGAAGAAGTTCCGTATTCTATACACCGGGTCCCCGATGAAGATGTATCATATATTCTGCAGGATGCATATAAAAACAGCGGTCTGGTGCTGGCCATGCCGACCTATGAATATGCCATGTTCCCACCTATGGCTTGGGTGCTCGATATATTCCGGCGCAAGCATATAACGGGAAAAACCGTACTCCGTATTGGATCTTGGGGCTGGGTTGGGGGTGCTAAAAAAGACTATGAACAGGCTATTGAAGGGCTCAAATGGAATAACCTAGAATCCCTGGAATGGGCGGGGGTTCCTTCTGAAGAGGACCTTGCTGCTCTAGAAGCCCGGGGTCGAGACCTGGCTCGGATTATCAAGGAACAAGTCTAAACTTAGGGTACCATGAAAGGGAGGAAAAAGGTTCAAGCTCAATTAATTCGGGGACGCATCTACAAAAGAATCGAAATCTTTAAGTATGCTATCGGCAATGTAGCAGAAATCCTTGGCAATGAAATAAATCGGCGCTCCATCGAATGTCTTAAATCAAACCGTACCGAACAGCAGTAAAGAAGTCGGAATTCTGGATAAGAGGGTATGAGGATAAGGTGCGTTCGATGGAATACTCAAGGCCCGCGAAGGAACGCTCATTGGACTTGTTCAATAACCCGGTTGGTTATCGAACAAGTCTTGCAAAATGCTCCGCATTTTGCTGTTTTTTAAGCGGAATTTGTTCAGAAACTGAAGTTTCTGAACAACTCTATT
>JAIRLU010000062.1 GCA_031259215.1 Treponema sp.
CCTCAGTTTCCGAACAACTTCCGCTTAAAAAACGATAAAAAATGTGGATTTTATTAAGAAATCCACATTTTTTTGGAGACTTGTTCGATAACCAACCGGGTTATCGAACAAGTCCAATAAAGGAGTAGGTATATGAAAATCGGTAATAAGCTTATGATCATCATCATCAGTTTGAATCTTTTGGGAATCGGTATTTTGGTCTTTACCTTGCTGCGGCTTTCGGAGAGGCAGATCTCCGGCCTGGTAAATAGCGAAATTAGTACCTTGGTAGAAGAACATGCCCTGCGGGTGCGGGTATGGTTTGCGAAATACCTGTATACCAGCCGGAACCTTGCCCAGATGATGGCCCAGTATGAACAGGTGGATCGCCTGGATCGCCGCCGGTATTTCCTCAGCATGCTTCAGGGAATAGCCGAAGCAAATCCGGATATAACCGGTCTTTCGGTTGGCTGGGAACCAGACGTCTTGGACGGTCAAGATGCCCGGTATCGGAATACCCCAGGAAGCGATACGAGCGGCAGATTCGTCCCCTATTTGGCTCGAACCAAAGATGGGATCCAACTGGAATCCTTGGTGGATTATGAAATCCCGGGAGAGGGGAATTATTACCTCCAGGCGAAACAAACCGGGAGAGAATCCCTGATGAACCCCTACTGGTATCCTGTTTATGGGGAGAATCGGCTTATCACCACGATAACCGTGCCGATTACAAGTCACGACCAGTTCGTAGGGGCTTCGATTATTGATATTGATATAACCGCCATCCAGGAGCAGATCCAGCAAATCAAGCCCTATGAGGGCAGTGTGGCGATATTATTTAGTAATGACGGCGTGGTGAGCGCTCATTTTGATGATTCCCGCTTGGGAAAATCCATGCAGGAGACCGAAGAAGATATCGCGGGCGCGCATTTGCCGGAACTTATGGCAGCGGTACACCAGGGAGTGGACTTTTCCTTTACCAATTATGTTTCCCCATTAGACACCGACATGCGGTTCTACTGCGGTCCTTTCATGGTGGGAGAGACCGCAAGTCCCTGGAGCTTGATGATAGGGATCCCCACCCGTATTATCCTCATGCCGGTGTATCGGATGCTCTGGGTGAGTATCATTATTATCGTGGTGATCCTCCTCCTTGTGGCCGCAGGGGCCTTTATCGTAGCCCGTTCCATCAGTAAGCCCATAAAGCACATGGTGGTTATTTTAGGCGCTATCCGGGAAGGGGATATGACCAAGCGGCTGGACATCCACAGTAACGATGAAATGGGGGAGATGAGCACGTCCTTTAATACCACCCTGGATAAAATCCAGGAACTTATCATGGATATCCAAAAGAAGGCCTTTTCCCTCTCAGATATGGGCGAAGATATAGCTACTGCCGCCAAAGAGATTACCACCACTGCCAATGAACAGTCGGCCAGTGTTTCCGAGATTGTCAGCACTATGGAAGGGAGTAAGAACCTTTCCGCACAAATGGCTGCCAAGACCGAAGAAGTGGCCCACCTGGCTATAGAGACCCAAGGGCTCAGCCAAAAAGGGGTGGACCTGCGGGATGCCAATGAGCGGATGATGGAAGGTATCCAAAACCAGAATTCCAAGATTATTCATGAGATTAAAACCCTGGTGGATATGATCACCCATATCAATGACGCCATCCGAATCATCGACGGCATTGCGGATCAGACCAAGCTTATTGCCTTTAACGCGTCCTTGGAGGCTTCTTCGTCAGGGGAGAGCGGGGCCCGGTTCTCGGTGGTGGCCAGTGAAATCAGGCGTTTTGCGGATAATGTGGTGGATTCCACCCGGGGGATTAAGCTTAAAATAGAAGAGGTCCAAACCGCATCCACGAGTTTAATCACCGAAGCCTTTAGCGGTTCACAAAAGATCGAACAGGGGTATGAGCACATGAGCGCTCAAAAAGCGGTGTTTGAAGGGATTGTGGAAACCGCCCAGAATGTGGCGACCCGATCCCAGCAAATTTCCAATTTGAGCAAACAGCAGGAATACGCATCCGCGCAGATCTTCGAAGCCCTCAAGGAAATATCCACGGGGATCCAGCAATTTGTGGTGGCTACTTCTTCCGCATCCAAGGTGGTGGATTCTATAAACGACATGTCTACGGAATTACAGAAGGCTATTGAGAAATACCGTACCTCATAAAAAGGGAAGCATCATGCTACGAACAGCAGACTACATCCGGCACGAAGAACGGACCGGAGAATTGGTAATCACCTATTTTCGTATATCCCTGGGGATTATGTATGGCATAGGTATGGGGATCATCCTGGGTTCGTATCGCCGCGGATCCAACCCCTTGGGCATCAGCGCCTATATGGGACTGGGTGTTTTTTTCATCTACAGCCTGGCCTTGTTTTTCTATATTCATAAGCACCCCCTCCTGCGGCCTTGGGTGAAATACGGTACGACTTTTTTGGATTTAGGGCTTCTCGCATGTATGGGGATAAGCGGATTACCCCAGCAGATGGTATCCCCTCTGACCTTGTTAACCCTGCATCTGGCCTTGTATGTTATCTTTATTATGCTCGGCATCTTGCGGCACCATAGGGCCTGCGGGATATTTTCGGGTATTATGGCCATGTTTTGGTATATCGGTACCGCAGCTACCCTGAATGCCTTGAGGTATAGCAGGGAAATCAACTATGGAGGGGTTGGACTAGGGGCCCTGTTGCTCTTGGTCGCCGGGGTTATCAGTTCCTGTATCTCAAAGCAGTATCATCGCCTCTTGCAGCAGGCGGCAGAGGGGGAGCGTAAAACCGAATTCACTGAAGCGGTCCTGCAAACGGTTATACAGACCCGGGAAATCGCGAAAACCATCCGTCATTCAACCAATGAGATTTCCCTGTCCTCCAAGGAGATATGTATCACCGCCAATAGTCAGGCCGCAAGCGTGGAAGAGATCGCCAGTACCATTGACGAGAACGCCAAGATTGCCACGGATATTGCGGATAAGACCGGAAGCGTTGCCACCATTGCGGCCAAAATGGAAGACGATGTGATTACCGGATTCTCCGTACTCAAGAACAACATCAAAAAGATGGGGGATATTAAAGAAAAAAATGACGGGGTAATGAAAGGGATTGTGCTTTTGGGGAATAAGATCGCCAATATCCGGGACATCGTCCGGATCATCAATACCATTACGGATCAAACCAAGGTCATTGCCTTTAATGCAGCCCTTGAAGCGGCCAGTGCCGGGGAAACGGGAAAACGGTTCGCGGTCGTGGCAGGAGAGGTGAACCGTTTGGCCGATGATATCGCCCATCTGACCAAACAGATTAGAGAACAGGTGGAAGAGATCCAGAACTCCTCCTCCTCCTTGATCATTGCCAGCGAAGAAGGAGCGGATAACATAGCCGAGGGATATAAACTCATCAAAGACTTAGAAGATATCTTCAAGGAGATCCGTTCAGGTGCAGAAATTACCTCTAATCAGGCGCAGACCATCACGGTTTCCACCCAAAAACAGCGCAGGTCCAGCGAACAGATAACCACGGCCATCACCGATATATCCCGAGGGCTCAATAATTTTCTCCACTCCACCGAGGTGGCCACCTCCTCGGCAGAACGGCTCACCGGCCTTGCCCATACCTTGGAATCGGTATTAAACAGCGAACAAGAGTCAGAAAAACATGGGGATCAATAAAGAAAAATACATCGGTAAATTTATCGATGAAGGCATAGAAAATATTGCTGCTGTAGAGGCCCTTTTGTTTGATATGAAAGAGGGAGGCTCCCTGGAAGATGATTTCGTAATCCTGCTGCGGAGCCTGCATACCCTTAAGGGATCTGCCCGGATGCTGGAATTTATCCATATAGAAGCAGTGGCCCATGCCTTGGAAAGCGTATTTATCGCGGTTAAAGAACAGCGGGTTCGCTTTTCAGACAAGGCCCTGCGCTTGAGCCTGGCCTCCCTGGATCTGCTCAAGGCTGCCTTCGCATCCATACAACAATCCAAGACCGATGCTATCGAAACCCAGGCCTTTGAACAGGAGCTTGCTGCCCTGGCGGCCAATGAAGATTTTACTATCCCCTCTGTAGAAATTATGGAACCCGAGCCCCTTCCTCAATCAGAGCAGACCCCCCCAAGCGAAACAAAACGGGAACGAATGGAAGAACTCAAATCTGAAAGCATCAGGATACCCCTGCAAAAGATAAACGATATTATCAAGAATATGGCCTCCCTGCAATCCCTGGAGATAAGCGTCAAGCATATTTCCCAGGAGACCGAAATAGCTCATGAACTATGTACCCAATTCTTGAAGCTGGTCATCCTGGAAAATCAGGTAAACCCTCCTTTGATAAAAGAATTCCGCCAACTGGAAGAGGGAATAAGAAAAATCTCCTCTAAAATGAAGAATTACGCCATTGATGTGGGAAATCATACCAAAAGCGCCTATGACAGCGTCATTTCCCTGAGAATGCTCCCCCTCTCCACGGTGTTAGATGCCTATCCCCGGTACGTCTTCGAGATTGCCTCGGAGCTGGGGAAAAAAGTGCAGTTACACCTGGAAGGGGCGGAGAACGAGATCGATAAAAATATCATCGAAACCCTTTCGGACGTCTTTATCCATACGGTCCGTAACGCCATTGACCACGGCATAGAAGCCCCTGAAGAACGCCGGAAAGCGGGAAAACCGGAGGTAGGCCGGCTCAGTATTCGCTGTATCCGTGAGAGCGGCAGTATGAAGATCAGCATTGCCGACGATGGCCGGGGTATTGATATTGAAGGCATCAGAAAAAAAATCCTTGAACGGGAACTCCTCCCTCAAGAACACGCGGCTCAACTGACCCGGGAAGAGCTGATCAACTATATCTTTCAAACCGGGTTTTCCACCTCCTCCCAGGTAAGTACCCTGTCAGGCCGGGGAGTCGGTATGGACGCGGTACGCAGCAGCGTTGAACACATGAAAGGCAGCATCTTTGTGGAAAGCAGTCCTGGAAAAGGAACCTGTTTTATCATTCTGGTACCCCTGTCGATTGCCTCCCTCATAGGGTTTCCCGTGAGTTGCGGAGAAATGAAATTTATCATTCCTGCCAACTTTGTGGATACGGTTTTGCTGATCCACAAAGATGCCATCATCACCGTGGTGGATCATCCGGGGATCAAATTCAATAACCATATCGTTACCTTGTACTATCTCAACCAGATCCTCCGGATTGAGACCCCAAAGCATCACCAGGAACCGGAAACCCTTTTTGTGGTCATCATCAAGGCCTTTGATGAGATCATAGCCCTCGCCATTGACCTGATCAGTAACATGCGTTCGGTGATTCTGAAATCCATGCCTTCTTTTATGGAAGGGATCCATGTTTTTTCCGGGGTGGTCATCGGTGAAGACTACGAGATGGTACCGGCGATCCACATACCCACCCTCATTAAAATGAGCAAACGGATTACCTCATTTGATCTTAAAAAACAACATGTGGATTATGAAAACGTACGAAAAGTGATTCTGATTGTGGATGATTCCCTGCACACCCGGGAGATTGAACGGGACATACTCCAAGCAGAGGGCTATAAAGTAGATACTGCCTCAGATGGTTCTGAAGCCTTGGCCGCCGCCAAAAACAACCGGTATGATTTGATCTGTACCGACCTCAATATGCCTCACATGGACGGGTTTATGCTTACGGAAAATATACGGAAAAATAAGGACCTCGCGGGGATTCCGATTATTGTGATTTCATCAAAATCCAGCGAAGAAGATCAAAAACAGGCGGCTATGGCGGGGGCCAACCGGTATATCGTAAAAAATTCCTTTAACAATCATAATCTGATTACGGCTGTGCGGGATTTGATTGGAGAAGCCCATGGTTGACAGTAGCGCGGCTGCCCAGGAAATTACCGAACAGAAACGGATCCTGGTGTTTGAAGATTCGGATATCTTTGCGGATATTCTCTTGGAAGTCTTACATGAAGCAGGGTATAGCACCCGGCGGGCCGTCAATGGGTTTGAGGGAGTCAAGCAGGTGTATCAATTCCTTCCCCATCTCATCATCACCGATATAGAAATGCCCCTGTTTAAGGGGTATCAGGCCACAAGACTCTTAAAATCTCGGAAGTATACCAAGGCGATTCCTATCATCATGTTTACCGCTTTAAACGAAACTAAGGACCGCTTCTGGGGAGGTCAAGCCGGGGCGGATTGCTATATTGAAAAGTCCCCGGACAATTTCGGAACCCTCAAACAGCACATCCAGACCCTGCTCTCCGCGTTTCAAGACATTGATCATAGGGCCATTGCGAAAGAAGGGAAGCGGATCAATGATACCTCTCTGATCGAGATGGTCAATAACCTCTTGGATAACCAGCTCTTTCAGATGACCATTATCGGGATGCTGGCAGAACTATCAAGCAAACTGGAATCCTTGGAAGATATCCTGAAGGGGATTTTTGAATTATTGACCTATATCTGCGAGACAGGGATCGCCTCTATCATGATCAAGAGTACCCATAATACCCTCTTGGTCTATACCAACAATACCGCCGGTTACATCTCTTTCATTGCCGATGATTTTACCGCGATTACCCGAGGGGATTTCAATACCCTTTTCCCCGACTTTAAGGTGCTTGCCCTGCATAGCAAAGATTTCTCGGTTCCCGGATCGTACCGGAAACGGATCGAATCCTACCTATCCATTCCCTTGGCTATAGGAGGCGAACAGTTTGCCACGGTCAATATAGCCAATTCGATTAAAGATTACTTCTCCCCAATCACCGGTGAAAATCTGAACGTCTTTTTTGCCGCTGCAGCCCCTATTATTGCCAATGCCCTGTCTTTGAGCCGTCTGGAAGCATTACAGGTAAAAACCCGGACCGCCTTTGCCCGGTATGTCCCTATGGAAGTGATGGATGAGATCATTGATACCGCATCCTCCCCGGTAAGCCAGAGTGAAACCCGTAATGTGGTGGTCCTGTTTTCGGATATACGGAATTTTACCAAGATTTCAGAGCATAACCATGCTCAGGATATTGTTACCTTTCTGAACGCCTATTTTGCCCTTATGGGCAATCAGATTATCGCGGAAGGGGGAAATATTGACAAGTTCATCGGTGATGCTATCATGGCCATCTTCGGCGCCCCCAAAAGCCTGCCCGATGCTCCGGCATGTGCCATCCGTGCGGCCATCAACATGGTTAAAGCCATTTCCCAGGTGGATACTTCGAAGATCCGCCTCCCGGAAAGCGGTTTTGCCGCGGGGATTGGGATTAACTACGGGAAATCCGTAGTGGGGAACATCGGGTTCCAGGATAAACAGGACTATACGGTCGTCGGGGATACGGTAAACCTGGCCTCCCGACTGGAAGGGCTTACCAAAGACTATCAGCATCCGATTATCGTGTCGGAATATATGTACGAAGCAAGCAAGCGCCTTTTTATCTTTAGAAAGGTGGACCGCGTCCAGGTCAAAGGGAAGCAGCAGCAGGTGGAACTTTACGGGGTGTATGCCGCGTATACCGACGATGCTCATGCAGGGGATGTTCCCCCATCGCTGCTGATCGACCGGGAACTTTTGGATCAGTACAACAAAGGGCTCAAGCTCTACGCTATGGAGGAATGGGAAGCTGCGGGACCCTATTTCTCTCGCGCCCTCAGCATTAATAACAAGGATTACCTTTCTCGTCTGTATCTGGAACGGATTAAGACGCGGAAATTCGGGTAATGGCGGGCTTCGTCTGGCGGACCCGTTCTCTACCTTTTCAAAGCTCATTCCATTGGTATGCTCTGCGGTCATGGCATGTATTGCCTCCATACCCTAAATATAGCATACTATACCGTGTTTTGCACCTGGGACGGGGGAGGCCCGCCAGCGGGCTTAACGCCCATGACGGGCCGTTATTGTAAGAAAGCGGGGCGCCCCCCAGGGGGTTTAACGCCCCTGTATGGCCGTGGTGATAAGCGGTCGGGGCGCCCCTTGCTTCGAGCCTCTACCGCTTTGGAGCCACGCCCACAATAGAAGTTAGCACGCTCCACCAGTAGCAGGAACGAAGGGACGTGCGCCGTACCCCCTCCCCTTACCACGCGGCCCCCTACTACGCTCACCGCAGGTGCGAAGGGACGTGCGCCCTTATCCCTGACTACGCAGCCCACCGCTACGCCCACCGCAGGTGCCCCATTCGGTGGGAACGAACCCCTCGGGAGGGTGAATCAA
>JAIRLU010000071.1 GCA_031259215.1 Treponema sp.
GTGGATTTTATTAAGAAATCCACGTTTTTTGGAGACTTGTTCGAGAATCAACCGGGTTCTCGAACAAGTCCAATAAACCTGCGATACGCCGTCCTACCTACCGTGAATTCGATGGAACCCTAAGGGTCCGCGCAGGAACGCTCATGTTCACGAAGTATTCGGATACCTAAGCAGTAATTCGCGTAATTGCGGAGGTTAGTCCGGGGGACTTTTTTCTTTTTGTCGCGCCTCACGTTACCTACAGCGTCTTCAGGTAGTTGGGGTCCTTCCCAAAAGGACTTCATCCACAGCCTATCGAAGGCTCCTATAATACTAATCACTTCATCGCTAACAATCAACGGATTATTGCATCAGCTACGCCTTCATGGTATAGTTATACATAAGGAGCAATCCATGAGTATCACCAGTTATCTTGAATTATTACCCCTCAATACAATCGTCCGATACACCGATAGTTCCGCGAAAAAGGGAATTCCTTTTATCGGATACCCTCGGCAGCATCCGTCAGAGAAAAATAAGCTCATCCTCGTATATGATCCTTTGGGCGTAAACCCTAAGGTAATGGAATTGAAGGTTGATGATATCCTTGGTGTAGAAGAGGTCCATTCAGCGGTTACTGAAACCGGAGAGGCAGCGCCTTTGATACGACTGTGGATCCGTAAAGGCGCTCATGGGGTTATGCTGGAACCGTTTGAGGTGGATAATCCTATCAAAATGGTCACAAAACCTAAAGACCTCCCGGGAAGACGCTTGACCGATATGGATAAGAACCACCCTATCTAAAGGTGCACAAGATGCCCCAGAGCCGGTATTTTACTGCGCTTCCTGAAGCCAAACTGCAATGCCTGCTCTGTCCCCGGGCTTGTCTTATCCCTCCTGGAGGCAGGGGCTGTTGCGGGGTCCGGGGAAACCGGGATGGAACCGGGGAGATTGCCTATTACGGCGCCATTACCGCTATGCAGGTAGATCCTATCGAAAAGAAGCCCCTTTACCATTACCGTCCTGGTTCATACATCCTGTCGGTGGGTTTTGTGGGCTGTAATTTACGGTGTCCCTTCTGTCAAAACTGGCATATTTCTCAGATGACCCCCAAGGAGCGTATTCCAAACCGGTATTATTCCCCGCAAGCTATTGTACACGCGGCCCAGGTGGAAGGATCTGGGCAGATCGCCTATACCTATTCGGAACCCTTGGTACATCTGGAATTTCTGCTGGACTGTATGGCCTGCGCTCGGGAAGCGGGGCTTGCCAATGTTTTAGTCAGTAACGGCTGCATACACCCTGATGCGGCACAGGCCATTCTTCGCCTCACCGATGCAGCCAATATTGACTTAAAATGCTTTTCTGAGGATACCTATACCCGCATTCTCGGCGGGGATTTACCTACGGTCCTGGCCTTCATTACTCAAGCCTGGAAAACCGGGGTACACCTGGAAGTTACCACCCTGGTGGTTCCTGAACTGAACGACGGGGACGAGGAAATCGACCGGTGTATCGACTTTTTGGCCTCCCTTTCTCCTCATATACCCTGGCACCTTTCAGCCTATCATCCTGCCTACACCTGGAAGGCACGCCCCACAGATCCTGAACGGCTTGTTTCCCTCACCTATCGGGCACGAGAAACCCTTTCCTATGTGTATACCGGTAATATATCAAGTCCCTTACAAGATACCGCCTGCCCGCATTGCGGGCACCTGTTGATACGCCGCCAGGGGTACCGGATCGATCCCGCTGGCCTGGGCCTTCAGCAGCTGAAAAACACCTACTCCTATCATTGTGGGCACTGCGGAAATGCCGTACCCATCAGGGGAACCCTCCGGAACGGTTGAGCATGTATACAGGCTTATACAGGATTATTCCGTTTCAAGTAGTTGACATAGGTTTCAAAGCCGGACTCCGAATCCTGTATCGAAAATCCTGCAGTAAACCGGGAAACCGTACTGCGGATCCAACGGACGTGCACCGTAAGCTCAAAGGAATCAATATTGACCATAGTATCCGGGGTAATCTTCATAGTATAGGACTCTCCTGGTACAATGGCGGCAAAGGTTTTGCTGGCTATAGAAAAGCCTCCTAAGTTGATATTGCTCAGCAAAGCGTTCCCTTCAAACTCATTAATGGAGACCAAGGCTTTGGCCTTATACCGAGGAGCACGGGTATGACTCTCTGTTTCCGTGTACCAGGTTTGATGCTGCTGGTCCTCTTCTATCGCTTCTTCTTCCGAGGGAACTAAATACTTACCTTCGGCAATCATCCGGGCAATATTCAGGGAACCGGAAATATCTTTGCTGGCTTGCTGCACATCCACCACGCTATCACTGACATCCTGGGAGTTATGCTTCAGGTCCTCAATGACCGTATGGATGGAAACACTCGCCTTTTGGATCTCATCAGACCCAGAGCGGACCTGTTCGGTGGTCTCCTGCAGCGTATCTAAAGCTTCCAGCACTTGCGTCCCATTGGAAGCCTGAGCTTCTACCGCGGTATTCACCGTATTGAAGGAACCTTGCATATCCGTTACTTCCATAAACATTCGGTTCAGGGTATCCGTTGTTTCCGATGCTACCTGCCGGATCTGCTCAATACCGGTTTGCATGTTTTTTATTTCTTGAGAAATAGACGCGGATTCCTTGTTCGATGATTCTGCCAACTTCCGAACCTCTCCGGCCACTACCGCAAAGCCCTTCCCTGACTCTCCGGCATGGGCCGCTTCTATAGCCGCATTCATGGCCAGGATATTTGTTTGGGCAGCGATGTTTACCAAGGCTGCATTGGCCTGCTCAAGGAAGGCGGATTGTTCGGCAATCCGGGTGAGTTCTTCCGTAAGATGATTAAGGCTCTTCTGCCCTGCTGCGGAGAGGGTACTGAGTTCCTCGGTAGTTCGGCGGGCATGGTGGACGATGGAACGAACCGAATCAATCCCTTCCACCATCTGTTCGATGGATTCTGAAGAACGGGCGATCCTTTCCACCTGGGTGCTTACCGCATTTTCCAAGTAATGGATCTGGGTGATGATGTTTTCCACAGATAATGCGGTTTGCATGACCGAATCCATTTGGACATTCGTTTTATCTTGTACTGACTCCATATTCTGAGTAATCACTCCCAGTCCATCGGAGGATTCGGTAATAGCGATCTTCAGATTCTGACTGATGTTCTTTTGCCCCTGATGCTCATTGGTGATATTGTCCAAGGTCTTCTTTAAAGCGTCTCGGATGGTTTGAAAGGCCCGCTGTATATCACCGATTTCATCGGTGCGATCCTGGGGTATGGGCATCCTAAATTCCATATTTGCCAAGGCTTGCGCCGCCTTCACGATGTCATTTATCGGATTGGTAATCTTCAAGGCAACAACGGACGTGATAAGGCCGGTAATAAACAGGGCGATGAGGGCAATAATGACGTTGAATTGGAACATACTGATTACATCGACCAGTACGGTTTCTGTGGGTACGCTTATGAACACCGTCATAGGATTGGACGCATTCCCCATATAGAAAGGGTAGCTTATGGATTCTTGATTCTCGGTTTGAAAACTGGTAACCTTTCCGCTCTGGAGGGAATCAAGGATAAAACGAATACCCTCTTGCCCCAACGAAGAGAGCTGGGTTGCTTGGAACTTGGTACCGATGGCATCTGTATTCTTATGGGCAATGATCGTTCCATCCGCGGCAAATACACTGGCCGTACCGGTTCCGTAAGGGGTAAGTTGCTCAATCAGGGGCTGGACAATTCCCATATCCACATTGACCCCCACCAAGCCTACGGGCGTACCGTCCCCCTGGACAATGGGGGTATTGAGGCTTATGGTATAGAGTGGTTTCCCTGAAACTATGCGAAAAATCGGATTCCCCAGACTTTCGGTAGTGGAGAGGGTGGCGAGTAAGCTCTGGGGATAGGGATAGGCCTGATACTCGATAGAGCCGCTTTCCCGACTATACATGGAAATATACTGACCAGTAGTATTCGATCCCCGGGTACGGGCATACTGGCTGTCCAGTTCATCCAAGGCATTAGGAAGCCACAAGGTATAGATATCGATAACCCGGGAATCAGATGCAAGGACGCTAAATAACATATCATCGTAGCGCATACGCCGCTGCATCGGGTCTATGACTTCATAGCCGGTCATAATCTGGGCAAGGGTCTGGATAACATCCAGATACTTCTCAAACAGCCGTTGAATATCCTTGGCGGTTATCCCCGCGATATTCTGCAAATTTTCACGAGCCGCTTTCGTCTGGATAACCCTGGATCTGGTGAAGGTTATCCCCGATAAGGTAAGGACGGTACCGATTATTATCAGGCTAAGGGTTAAGGTTAATCTAACGCGTAATTTCATGGTTTCACCTCCTTTATGATGACCAATAGGCTTACCGTTCGTGATAGATGCTGAAGGCCAGGCTCCATGCTGGGCCTCTATTACATTTTCTAGAGTACCGATTCAGGTCAGGATGTTTTTGGCTGATGCGTTAGTCTTCATGACCGAATCCCGATTACAGGTAATCATTCCGCTTAGGCTTTGAAGCCTCAGGTCATCCATCCATAAGGTCTCCTTTTTTCAACAGCCCTGATTATACAGGGGTAGTGATACTGATTAAAATTTTCCCATTATAGGCATATATGGCGGCTTCCCGGTTGCGTACCTGGGTACTATAGCCCGCCTTTTGAGCTTCTGTATCCAGGAACAGGGGTTCCTTCCCCAGTGCTGTATGAACCATACCGTCTGTTACCAACTGGGCAGTGGTGAACGACTGGTTTCGCAGGGATTTCTCCGTGCTTTGGTATACCATCCGGGTGGCGATCAGGGTCATACCGAAGGTGCAGAAAAACACCAAGACCCCAATGGATAAAGACACATTACGGGATACTTTCATACCATGCCTCGCTACAATGGACTTGTTCGAGAACCCGGTTGGTTCTCGAACAAGTCTCCAAAAAACGTGGATTTTATGAAAAAATCCACGTTTTTATCGTTTTTTAAGCGGAAGTTGTTCGGAAACTGAGGTTTCCGAACAACTCTCATTAACCTAAGAACACAAAAAACAGAGTGAAAACAGTACCGGAAAAAACAAGGCCATACCACTCCCCGGGTATGACCGGAGAATTTACGTAAACAAGTATATCAATCTATATAAAAGTAGGAGGGGGTGAACGTATACCTAGCCCCAATCCATGAGCCTATCCCTCGGTTTTTCGCATCTCGTATCAAAAAAAAGCACCATTTTTCCGCTTCTCCTTCCTTATGTACAAAGAAATACCATCAACCTATAGGAGTAACCTATTCCTTACAAATCATACTTCCCGCTATCTTTGGTTCGTCTGGAGAAATCCCGCCCTTTCAAAAACCCAAGGATCCTTTAAAGGTAAAAAAGGCATCACCTTTCCTATAAGGGCCAAATCCATAACAGGGTAGACCCGTATCGGTAAGGATTCGCTTACCTCATCAACAGAAACACCCCGGAGAAAGGCGCCTTATCTCTGAAGTCCCTTCGCAATGGGTGAAATAACTACAAACCGGATACGCATCCTTAAAATAATCCAATAAATCACAATATAATGAGAAGCTCATAAAATGTAAAGCTGCCTGCTGACAGGGTAAACCCATTTACTTGCCAAACAAAAGAAAATACAGAAAATCCGGGGACCGCCGCCGCCTGATGGGGTATTTCTATTGGTCCTGGACAATTTAAAACGCATCGCGGACTTCATGGCCCTTATAACCTTCCCCATAGTCTTCAAATTTAAAGGATGGGTAATCCCCTCCGGCATTAGGCACCCATGTTCTCGTTCCCTGAGTAGGTTGTGCTCATAGACCACCGCCTCCTCCGCCACCATCATCCATGGCGCGGTTATCGCACCCCGCCAGAGTGAACCCGATTACCGCCCCGATGAGGATAACCCCAAACAATCTGCAAAGCTTCTTTATTGGAATCCTCCTTAAAATGATAGTAAAACATTCCTATTGGGAAGTTTTTATTATAATAATCACTAAAAGAAAGTTTGTCAACAATCCCTTATTCGGTAGATTTAAAATAAAAGGTTATGACAAGTCTACGGGCATTATTGGCACATACCATGAAGGAACGACGGCGAATTTTGGGCATTACTCAGGCACAATTGGCTGAAAGGGTCAACACTTCTACCCATTACATAGGCCAGATTGAGCTTGGAAACAAGTTCCCTACCCCTGAAATGCTGGAACGGATAGCGACCGCCCTTGAAATAGACAGCCCTCAACTTTTTTCGATGGATTCCTACCCAACCGAAACTATCAGGCAGTTTCAAGAAGTGATTTTGGTCGATGTGGAAACGGCAGTGGTTAACGCCATTAGCTCACGATTGGCTGACATCCGGAAAATGGTCTAACAGCTTTTCCGTTCCATAATCCTTACTAGTTCCCCAATAGAGTTGTTCGGAAACTGAAGTTTCCGAACAAGTTCCGCTTAAAAAACAGCAAAATGCGGAGCATTTTGCAAGACTTGTTCGATAACCAACGGGGTTATTGAACAAGTCCGATATTCGGCAATCGCCGACCCTGATTTTGAAGGCGCTGTGTCCCCAAGCCGGTTTTCAGGGGTTCAGTTATACGTAAGAGAATAATTGCCTTTTAAAATGGTATCTTGACAGTATGGGATAAAGCGGGTATACTAATTTTATTTCCAATCATGAAGGTTGGGAATTGGGATGAGTCGGGATTTTTTTCATGTTTCTCAATAAAAAAGCCATGAAGGCTGGTGCTTGGTATGAAACAAGCGGGTCTTCATGGCTTTTTTGCATGGTTCTATTTTTCTATAATCCGAGGCTTTTTCAAAGTCTGCTATTGGAAAAGCCCCACCCTTCGCTTCTTTGGCAGAAGGAATTTATTTTATAAGGAGAGCACTATGCACATGGCAGATGCCTTGCTTTCACCAGCAGTGGGCGGGGTGATGACTGGGGTGAGCGCCCTTGCCATCGCCTATGGGGTAAAAAAAATGACAGGAGATACCTTGAATGAAAAGAAGATCCCCATGATGGGTGTCATGGGAGCCCTGGTATTCGCGGGGCAGATGATCAACTTCACCATCCCCGGTACCGGTTCATCCGGTCATATCGGTGGAGGTATCCTTTTGGCGGCCCTCCTGGGGCCTGTCCCGGCTTTGCTTACCTTAGCGTCGGTACTCTTAATCCAATGTCTCTTTTTTGCCGACGGGGGCCTTTTAGCCTATGGCTGTAACGTCTTTAATATGGGGGTTACCTCCTGTTTCCTGGCTTTTCAGTTTATTTTTAAACCCATTATGAAAAAAGGAAAAACCCGTAAAGACCATACCACGCCTCAGTATATCATCATCGCTTCCATAGCTGCGGTAGTCATTGGCTTGCAGTTCGGGGCCTTTGGGGTAGTCTTGGAGACCCTCCTTTCGGGTATAACCGAATTGCCCTTTGGGGCCTTTCTTGTTTTGATGCAGCCTATTCATCTGGCCATCGGTTTAGTGGAAGGGATCGTTACTGCCGGGGTTCTCTGTTATGTTCACCAGGTGCGGCCTGAACTGCTGGACAGTGCGGTGGAAGATACACAAATTCCTCAGGCCCTTCCCACGAACAAGATCCTGATAAGTTTCCTGGCCCTAACGGTCCTTGTGGGAGGGATCCTCTCCCTTTTTGCCTCTGCATATCCTGACGGACTTGAGTGGTCCATGGAAAAAGTCGCCGGCACCGCTGAGCTTGAGCGGGAAGGATCGGTGTATGAGACCGCCGCCTCAGTGGTAGAGACCACGGCTTTCATGCCGGATTATAGCTTTGCCGGGGATGAAGAAGGCTCTGCTCTGGGGACTGCTACCGCAGGCATTCTGGGGAGTATTATCACCATTGTTTTAGCCGGTGGAATCGGATTTATCATCCGGACCGCAAGAAAGACTGCCTAGGCCATGAACCTGTATAAAGCCGCTGCAGGGATGGATACGCTGGAACGGCTTGCCCTGGGGACTTCCCCGATTCATCGGGTACACCCCCGGGCAAAGCTCCTTACCACCTGTGGGTATGTGGTAACGGTAATTTCTTTCCCGTCCGACCAGATAAGCGGACTCATGCCTTTTCTCTTGTATCCTGCGGTACTCATGTCCCTCTCGGGGACCCCCTATAAGCCCCTTGTGGGAAGGCTCCTTGCCGCATTACCCTTTGCCCTTATGGGAGGTATGAGCAACGTGTTTTTTCTCCCGGAAACCGCTTTGTATCTTGGCCCTTGGGGGGTAAGCGCCGGTATGGTGTCCTTGGTTTCCATTCTGTTGAAAACCCTCCTCACCGTCTTTGGGGTATTGCTCCTTATAGCTACTACCCCTTTCTTTGAAATCAGTGGACAGCTCACGAGGCTAGGGATGCCCAAAATACTGAACCTTCAATTACTTATGACCTACCGGTATATCTCGGTGCTGCTCGGAGAGGCAGCCACCATGGTTACCGCCTATAGCCTGCGTGCCCCGGCTCAAAAAGGTATCAAGATGCACGATATGGGTGCTTTTCTAGGGCAACTCATCTTGCGGAGTTTTGACCGGGCGGAACGGGTGTATCATGCCATGCAATGCCGGGGCTTTGATGGGATGTACCGGAAAAAGGAACAGCCGAAGTTTCGCCTCATGGATTATGGGTATACCCTGGGGCTGGGTATAGCCCTGGGGGTATTCCGTTTCTTCAACCTCAGTGTGTTTTTGGGACACCTCATAGGATAGGAATAGGTTCCGTTTTTATAATGCTGCACGTAAAGAACCTGACCGTACAATACAGTCCTGCAGACCCCCTCGTTTTACAGGATATAAGCTTTTCCCTTGAGCCGGCAGAACGGGTGGCGTTGATTGGGGCCAACGGTGCAGGAAAATCCACCTTGCTCCTTACCCTCATTGGGGTCATTAAACCTCAGGGAGGGGCCATCACCCTAGGGGGCATCCCCATGAACCAGGAACGGCTCCGAGAACTGCGGCAGTTGGCAGGAATGGTGTTTCAGGATCCTGATAATCAACTGTTCATGCCTACCCTCGTAGATGATATTGGTTTTGGTCTGCGGAATTATGGGTTTGATGAAAAGACCATCGAAGTACGGATCACCGCCATATTAGCGCAACTGGGTATCAGCCATCTTAAAAACCGGTTATCCCACAAACTTTCAGGAGGAGAGAAACGGCTTGCCGCGCTGGCAGGGGTTCTGGTGATGGAGCCTTCCCTGCTCCTCTTGGATGAACCTTCTGCTTTTCTGGATCCCCGTTCCCGGCGGACCCTTATCTCCATCCTCGCGGGGCTGCCCCAGACCATGCTGGTGGCTACCCATGATCTGGAGCTGGCTCGGGATCTATGTCCACGGACTATGCTCTTGAAGGGAGGGCGCGTGTTTGCAGAAGGTCCGACCCAGGATCTCCTGCAGGATCATACCCTACTGGAGCACGCTGGCTTGTAAGGAAGGGTTGTTTCAGGGAGGGTTCCGCGCTTTTCTTCAGGATGACCCGTAATAGGGGTCAGCGCAGCTTTGAACTTCCGGGGAAAACCATTGAACGCCGGTCAAAATTTGACATTGGACTTGTTCGAGAACCCGGTTGGTTCTCGAACAAGTCTCCAAAAAAACGTGGATTTCTTAATAAAATCCACGTTTTTTATCGTTTTTTAAGCGGAAGTTGTTCGGAAACTGAGGTTTCCGAACAACTCTATTTTATACCCATTTCGGCTTGTATAATGTGGGGAGATTGGTATAATGAAAGCATGATTCGGTCCACAGGGAACAGGCTGCCCCGTATAGTCATAACAGGTTTCACCGTCCTCGCCGTGCTGGTAAGTTTTTGTCTTGCAGCAGTGGAACCCCTGCGGATCGCTCAATTCGTGGCAGAACGGACCGGTAGTGCCGATGGAAGCATTGACTGTTTTATCCCGTCCCGAACAGAAGCACCCGCGTTGCTTACCAAAATGAAAGGCCCCCGGTTTACGCCGCTACGAACGGGGTTTCAACGTATCTTTATTCACGGTGAACCCCATAAGGTGGTTTCTGTTTTTTGTCAGTCCTCCTGGATGGCAACTGTAAATAGCAATACGTTAGATGTCAAGGATACTATCCTTCTTAAACTCCGAATTTGATTCCTCCCCTGGTACATGGTCATTACGTGTTTTGAACTTCCTTTGAAGATCTGTAAGAAAAGGGGTAGGGGTATGGAAAAATCATGGAATATTTTTTGGAAAACATTTGGTATCTCGCTGTTTCTGATCGTTATGGCAGGGATAATCATAGGCGTCGTTTCCCGTTCAGCCGAAGCGGCCTACAAGATAGTGCAGGGAACCATCGCCGTAGGATTGGGAGTATGCGGCCTCATCGGATTTGTGGTAGTTCCTGTGGAACTGTTTTTTCAAGACCGGGCAAAAGGCGGAGGAACAGGAGATGCCATTGAGTGACATATTCGGACGGGAATGTATCAAACTGGACTTGGAGAGCAAAACCAAGCATGAGGTTTTTACCGAGCTTATTGAAACCATCGTTGGGCAGTACCCGGAATATGACCGGGAAGAAATGCTCAAGGCGGTGATCTCCCGGGAAAACCGGATGAATACCGCAATCCTGGCCGGTATCGCAGTGCCTCACGGGTATTGCAGCGTAGTGGGTGGCATAGTCGGCGCTATGGGTTTCTCGAGGACGGGTATCCCGTACGGCAGCCGTGAGCCGGTTCACGCAGTCGTGATGCTCCTCATGGACCCATTATCCCGGGAGTATCATCTATGGGTTTTGAGCCGCCTTCTTGAGCTGCTTAATTCAAAATCCTTTGCGGCGGTTCAGGCAGGGGCAAGTCCCCAAGCAGTAAAGGACCTGCTGGACCGTTTTTAGATACGTCCCAAAGGGGCTGTCCAGGCACTAGTGCCCGGAGGCAGCCCTTTTGGACCTGCCAAGATCTAAACTTGACCCACAAAAATGGTAAGGGGTATTGGGAGAAGCATTGGTTCGGAGATTGCTGGTTTCCCTGCAACCCTGGTAAAGCAAAATCCCAGGTCCATCCCTACTATACTCTATGAGACCATTACGTTTGCTCAAACAAGGGGTATGGTACGCAATTCACACCCGTATCAACAACCGGGAACCCCTGTTCCGTAACCCTCGGGCTTTGGA
>JAIRLU010000080.1 GCA_031259215.1 Treponema sp.
GCTTAAAAAACGATAAAAAACGTGGATTTTATTAAGAAATCCACGTTTTTTGGAGACTTGTTCGAGAATCAACCAGGTTATCGAACAAGTCCAATGGTTCCCAGGGCCGCAACATTGCCTGACACCGGATAAGAATAGTCAATGTCCGGAACAACAGGAACACTGTATTCATCCGGCCATAACCTCAATGCTGTTTCAAATGAGGAACATCCAGAGAGGATAAAGAGGACTGCAAAAAACGCTCTTGTGCTCAGTATGTTCTTCGTCATAGCCTGTTCCTTTGGATTTGCTTTAGTTTTACCGCCATATACCTTCTTTATAAGGCAAGATTAAGGGAATGGCCCGGACTTTTAGGTTTAGCCTGAAGGGAAAAAACAAGGGAGCATTACCGCCCCCCTGTACTCAAAAGCGCCGCTAAGGTACCATCCTGGTGCATACCTATCCCCAGGGAGTCCAGATAGGCTGCGAGTGGGTCGTTTTCCCCCTTGGTAACAATACTGTATATCCGATAGTCAAAGCTCCCCTCTAAAAGCGCCGTATCCTCATTCACCCATCCCCAGAGGATTGAACGATTGGTCGAAAATACATCAACCCTTTCAGTAAGCAGGGCATCCATAATTTCAGGATAACATGAAACCTCAGCATACCGGAGTTCAATACCCAATGCATGGGCTGCTTTCATACTTGCATCCTGTATGTTCGATTTTTTAGCTATCCCGCAGATCTTACCCTGCATATCTGCCCGTCCAGTCAGACCGGAGTCTTTTTCCCTCTGGACTGCACCTGGGGAGCTTTCATGAGATAAGGCCTGTACCGGTCCAGGGTTTTACTCCCCTTACGGTAAGGCCAAGCCGTAGTAAGCACATACTTTTTTTCATGCCCTTAATTATATTAGATAGCATATAAACAATTATTTTTAGATATAGGTTGCATTATGATGCTCACTGCTGCCATTTTGGGGTACTGCCCTGTTAATTTCCCCTTTTTTCCCGTATACTGTTTCCATGAAGCTCTCGGTTCTTGGTTCTGGTACTTCTCATGGCATACCTGTAATAGGATGCCGGTGCCCGGTATGTTGTTCTGAGGATCCCCGGGACCAGCGTATGCGCTCCTCCCTTTATATAGAAGGCAGAGCCGGAGAGCGGGCAGTGATTGATACCGGCCCTGAATTCCGGCTCCAGGCAATTCGGGCAGGGATCACCCGATTGGATGCGGTATTTTTGACCCATGCTCATGCGGATCATGTCCACGGGCTGGATGACCTACGGCCCCTTTGCAGAGAACACCATGAGAAATCCATGCCTGTGTACAGTAATCGGTATACCATAGAAGAACTCAGGGAACGGTTCTCCTATGTCTTTAGACATACCCAGCAGGGAGGTGGAAAACCCCGAATTAATCCCCAGGTTATCCAAGAAACAGTACGGATCGGCGCGCTCAGCTTTACCCCGATACCGGTCAAACACGGTATTCTGGATATTGT
The DNA here is from genome assembly GCA_031259215.1 of Treponema sp. Classification (GTDB taxonomy): domain Bacteria; phylum Spirochaetota; class Spirochaetia; order Treponematales; family Breznakiellaceae; genus JAIRLU01. The sequence goes on from JAIRLU010000080.1 coordinate 1,484, forward strand.
GGGCTGGAAAATCGTTGAGACTCGGCTTGAAGAGGGGGGAGCCCAGGAGCCTGCGGGGGAAGCGGTCTACTTGACCGATACGAGCATGATACCTGATACATCCCTGGATTTGATCCGTTCCCCTGACGTCCTTATCATCGGAGGGCTGCGAGTTCGTCCTCACGAAACCCATTTCACCTTTCATGAAGCCCTCCAGGTTGCCCTCCAGATACATAGTCCCCGGGTGTATATAACCCATATTTGTCATAAACATTCCTACCAGGAGATTGAGGCCTATTGTCGAACTTTTCAAGTTGCCCAGAGCTGTACAGAGATATTTATGGGTTCAGCATACGATGGGCTGGAACTGGAAGTATAAGAGGGCCTCCTATCCTTTCAAGTATACATGCCCTCAAAGCCCTGGCCCTAGAGGGACTGGGCTGCTGGTGGGTTTATCCTTTACCTTGTGTATCATAAGGTTTTTCTATATAATTAAATATTTATGGAAAAGGCGAAGAAAATAGAAAAAATGGAAATCTTAACCTTGGGAAATGAACTGCTCCGACAAAAAGCGGAACCGATTACCAAGATTAATGGAGAGATGGTAAAAATCGCTGATGCCTTACTGGAGACCTTGCACCTGGGGAAAGGAGTAGGACTGGCAGGGCCCCAAGTGGGTTTGATGAAACGGATCTTCGTGGTCCATATTGATAAGGACATTCCCCGGGTTTTTATCAATCCATCGTTACTGGCAATTTCAGAGGATACCGTGAAATATGAAGAGGGGTGTCTTTCCATACCCGGTGTATGGGTAGAGGTGATCCGTCCAAAAACCGTACAGATCCAGGCATGGAATGAGAAAGGCCGGCCTTTTACCCAAGATGCCGATGGTATTCTTGCCCGGGTGATTCTCCATGAATATGATCACCTGGAGGGAACCCTCTTCATTGATCGCCTGTCTGCAATAAAACGGAACCGGATCCTCGCAAAAATCGAGAAACAGCAGCGGGTTTAGCAGGGTATGCGGATTGTATATGCAGGAAGCCCGGGTATTGCGGTACCTGCTTTGGAAGCCCTGGTGGACCTGGAGCAGACAGGAGAACATGGGGTCGTGGGGATTGTAACCAACCCGGATAGTCCTCGGGGACGGCATGGAAAGCCTGAACCTACGGAAGTGAGTGTGGCAGCGACCGGGCTTTCAGAAAACCGTAAAGCTCAAGGGAGGCCTGCGCTGGTGCAGCTTAAACCGGAAAACCATTCTGCTCAGGTCCTGGACCAGATCGCCGCCTTAAAGCCGGATCTGCTGATTTCCTTTGCTTACGGCCATATCTTTAGTCCCCGGTTCTTAAGCCTCTTTCCCCAGGGAGGGATTAATATACACCCCAGCCTGCTACCGCGGTATCGGGGGCCCACCCCTATTCAGGCCGCTATCCTTGCAGGAGACCGGGAAACGGGAATCACCATACAGACCTTGGCAAAGGAAATGGACGCAGGAGATATTCTGGTGCAGGAGCGGTTCCCTCTGTCTGGTAAGGAAACTACCGGCGATTTAAGCGCCTTAGTAGCGCAAAAGGCCGCGGCCCTCCTTCCGGATCTTCTGAAGCGCCTTACCCAAGGGATGCCCATCGGAAGACCCCAGGCCCATGAACAGGCTAGTTTTTGTTCGCTTATAACCAAAGAAGACGGCCATATTGACTGGTCTTGGTCTGCCGCAAGCATAGCCGCCCGGATCCGGGCCTTTACGCCCTGGCCGCGCTCCTGGACCCTGCATGGGGAACAGTACCTCTACATCCTTGAAGGAAAGCCCTGTACCGTGGTAGAACCAATGGCTCAAACAAAACCGGCTGTTCCAGGAACGGTTCTGGGCATAGACAAACAGGAGGGGATCCTGATACAAACGGGAGCAGGGGTTTTAGGGGTTACCCGGCTGCAATACCGTACCAAAAAAGCCTTAGCATGGAGGATCTTTCTAAACGGTACCCGGAATTTCATCGGTTCATCCCTGGGATAATCCCTATCATGGTTCTCGATATGGAAAGGGTGTATAACCTAGTGAAGGTGAAACGGTTTCAAACCCAGGACTCCAGGTCCGCACTACCCGAGTTTAGGGAAAGGCTCAATGGACTTGTTCAATAACCCGGTTGGTTATCGAACAAGTCTTGCAAAAGGCTCCGCATTTTGCTGTTTTTTAAGCGGAAGTTGTTCAGAAACTGAGGTTTCTGAACAACTCTAATATAATAAAGAACGAAGTGAGGTTATGATATGGGATACATCCGATTTGATCCGAATACTGCAACCGTTCAACAGGAGTCGGCCCGAGACTTTTCACAGGAAGTTCCCTCCCGATTGCACAAGCCCCCGCAGGTATCGCTCTTTATATTCTTGGCCTGTTGCCTCATCGTGCTGGTTGGTATCATCGCCCTCATAGTCTTCTTTGCCGCGGTTCAAGGAGAAGAAGAGATCAAGGTACCTGATGTCTTGGGCAAAGATGTAACCACTGCCTTGTTGGAATTGCAGGAAAAAGAGTTATACCCCCGGATTCAGCTCCGCTATTCCCAGTCCTCCAGCGATAAGGGGCTGATATTAGAACAGAGTCCCCCTCCAGGTTCTACCGTAAAAGCCGGTAGCCACCGGATACAGCTCGTGGTGAGTCAAGGGGTAATTATCAGTAAAGTTGAAGATTATAGGGGCCGTCATGTGAATGATGTACGGGTGGAGTTACAAATGCTCTTTACCTCTGCAAGCAAAACTCTCTTGTCATTACAAGAGCCCTTTATGTATGAATATTCATCCGAAGTTCCTGGGACCATACTCCAGCAGCATCCTGAACCAGGAACCAGTATAACCGGGCCTCTGACGTTGGAATTCGTGGTTAGCCGAGGCCCGGAGAATGCCATGATAGTGATACCTACGCTGGTGGGTCTATCCGTGAACGCGGCCTTAGAAGAAATCAGTCGGTCTGGTATCAATTTTACCTTTTCCCTGCGGCGGGCGTTGAGGAACGAGCCGGTGGAAACCGTGGTATCCCAGAATCCGCCAGGTCAGTCCCAAGCTGTGGCACAAACCCGGGTGGTCCTCACGGTTACGGTTCCCCCGGTACTAGGGAGTAATGAGGTCTTTGCCCTCTTCACCTATACCATACCAAGAAATCCCTATCCTCTGCCTGTACAATTGGAAAGTCTGCTGCCTTCCGGGGAACGGCGCAGCCTCTTCACGGTGCCATACTTGGGAGGGGAATTCACGGTTCCCTACCGGCTCCCGGTTGGGTCTGTACTTATCCTTTCCATGCTCAACCGGGAAATACATCGAGAAACGGTCATAGCTAGAGCCCCGATGGAAGAGGTATCTGGGGATCAGTGGTAAGCCCAGGGCCTATACAGGAAAAGGGCTGGTTCGGCTCAAGACCTGCGCAACCTGGAGGTGTTCGCTTTGAAGGAGATTTGGATCCCCTTCCAGCATGGCAAAGGCATCGGCCCGGGCCCGTTCAAGTAATGGGGCATCCCGGATGGGATCCCCTATTCCGAGGGAGAGGTAGCCTGCTTGTTCGGTTCCGGTAATCTGACCAGGACCTCGAAGTTTGAGGTCTTCTTCGGCAATAACAAAGCCGTCGGTGTTTTCCAGCATCACCTTGAGCCGCGCTTTGCCTTCATCGGTGAGCACGGTAGAGGACTGCGCCGAGGTAGCCCCTGGAGTCTGGGAATCGGAGTAGACCAAAAAACAGTAAGACTGGGTCTCGCCCCGGCCAACCCTGCCTCGGAGCTGATGCAAGGCAGCAAGGCCAAACCGTTCGGCATGTTCTATCACCATGCAGCTTGCATTAGGTACATCCACCCCTACTTCTACGACGCTGGTAGCTACCAGGATGCGGATAGCTCCGCTGCGGAAATCATCCATAGTTTGCCGCTTTTCCTCTTCATCCAGTTTTGAATGGATCAAGGCCACCGAATACTGGGGGAAAACCTGTTGTGCCAGCCGGGTAGCCATAGACTGGGCATCTTTGAGGCTTTTTCGTTCATCTGCTTCAATGAGGGGATACACAAAATAGGCCTGCCTGCCTGCGGCCAGTTCATCCCGGACAAAGTCGTAAACCTTAGCTTCGTTAGACTCTCGGGCCAGGTGGGTCTTAATCGGCTTCCTTCCCGGGGGGAGATCCCGGATGATGGATATATCCAGGTCTCCAAAGATCGTAAGAGCCAAGGTCCGAGGTATAGGGGTAGCGCTCATCATGAGTAGGTCAGGATGAGCCCCTTTGGACATGATGGCCTGCCGCTGAAGCACCCCAAACCGATGCTGTTCATCTATGACCACCAGGCGGAGATTTTTATACTGTACATCTTTTGAAAAGAGGGCATGGGTACCCACCACGAGGTCGATCTCCCCTGCGGCGAGACGCTTGAGCAGTTGCGCACGGCCTGTGGCCTTGATGTTCCCGCTGAGAAACGCGGACCGTATCCCTATAGGCTCCAGCAGACGGGTAGCGTTCTCTCCATGCTGCCGGGCCAAGAGTTCTGTAGGCGCCATCAGGGCCGCCTGGCCGCCTAATTCCACCCCCCGCAGAGCCGCAAAGAAGGATACCAAGGTCTTGCCGGAACCCACATCTCCTTGGAGGAGCCGGGCCATTGGGTGGGGACCGTCCATGTCCTGGTTTATAGCCCTAATAACTTCCGTTTGTCCTGGAGTCAGGGTAAAGGGGAGCCCTTCCAAGAGGCGGTACTGTAAGGGAAAGGAGGGACCGGACCTGCTGGTCCGTATGGAAAGCCCCTGCTGAACCCGCTGGGTAGAACGCCGTTCCTGGGCACGTTTACCTACCAGCACTTCTAAATAGAAAAATTCTTCATATATAAGGGTTTGCCGGGCCTGTTCAAGCTCTGCCATAGAACGGGGAAAATGAATGGCCTTGATTGCCTGGGATTTGGGAAGGAGCCGATGCCGCTGAATCAGATACCAGGGGAGTTCGTTTTCCAAAGGGCTTACATAGCGGCATAGAGCCTGTTCAATGAAGCCGCGCAGCTTACTCTGGGTAAGACCTTCGCTCAAGGGATACACCGGCAGGATACGTCCAAAGCACCGGCTTGGGGCTTCAGCCAAAAGGCTTGCAGCATGATCCAGGATAGCATGGGATCCGGTTTCTGCAGGCACGGCTTCTACTTCAAAAGATGTAGATTGGAGTTCGCCGAATTTGTGCTGGAATGTACCCCAGAGCCAATAATACTTACCTACCACTAACTTTTTTTCCATGAAAGGCTGGTTGAAACAGACCAAGACCCCCCGGGCGCTGGCATCTTCGACATAGACCTTGAGGTCTTGCTTGCCGGTCCGGGAATTGAAAAACCAATCTCTGGCAGTGACCTGCACGACAGTACATACCGGAGAGGAACTAAAGTCCTTGAGGGCTATGTATTGACTCCTATCCTCCCAGGTTCGGGGGTAGTGGCAGAGGAGGGCTTCTACACTGCATATACCCCTCTTGGCAAGGGCATGAATAGCAACCGGACCGATCCCTTTAATGGCATCGATGGACATGGTAAGTTCCCGGAGAAACATTTTTTCTCGTTAATCTTTATCTTGAATTGATTTAGATCGGCAACTGAAGTAAGAAGGATACTGCCACCGCTACAAGGAACTTCATACCAATCATCAGGGCCACTAAAATTCCGATGCCCGTGAGGAGTCCGGTTCGGTAATGTACCAATCTACCCCGAAACACCAACCTATTTATACGGTAGAGGATTGGCTGGGATATGGTATTGATTATCCCCCAAAAGGAACTTACTATGTTCCGGTTCGTCAGGTAGGCGATAAGTCGTAGGACCAAAATAACGATACAAAATCCCAGGATAAAGGATCCTGCCGACCATAGGGAAGCGAGGAGCATTCCCAGGATCATGCCCAGACTGATACGACCATACCGGGCGAGCGTCGCAAAAAGGTTATGAACCAGGGATAACACTGCTATAGCCACGATAGGAGAGAGGTCCAGGAAACCGACCTGCAAGCCCGGAAACCGCTGGAACCACCGAAGGTAGATATCCGTGATACTACTTAAAATCTCCATAGGTCTACCGTACTGGGCCCCACTGAACCAGGTAAGCATGATCCGGATAAAGATGAGGATCATGTATATCCCGGTAATACCGCTCAGAATATTCATAATAATGTGCATACCTACAAAATAACAGATCTACCTCCCTTCGTCGAGGTTCTCCAGGGGAGGAAGTATCCAAAACGCGAACCATATAATAGAGTTGTTCGGAAACCTCAGTTTACGAACAACTTCCGCTTAAAAAACGATAAAAAACGTGGATTTTATTAAGAAATCCACGTTTTTTGGAGACTTGTTCGAGAACCAACCGGGTTCTCGAACAAGTCTCCAAAAAACAACCGCAGAGCAAGCTCTAAACTTGACCCACAAAAATGGTAAGGGGTATTTGGAGAAGCATTGGTTCGGAGATTGCTCGTTTCCCGGTAACCCTCGTAAAGCAAAATCGCTGGTCCATCCCTACTATACTCTATGAGACCATTACGTTTGCTTAAACAAGGGGTATGGTACCAAATCCACACCCGTATCAACAATCGGGAACCCCTGTTCCGTAACCCTCGGGCTTTGGGACTCTTTGCCACGGTCTTCCATGAGACGAAAGGGCGGTTTGTTTTCGAGATTCGGGGCTTGCGTCTTGGGGACGACAGGCTTACGTTTTATATCAAGCCTGCGGAGGG
>JAIRLU010000082.1 GCA_031259215.1 Treponema sp.
ATGAAGCGCCCCCCGCAGCCCGGGCGGTTTCCAACTTGTCAAAGAGGTGTATAGGCGTGTCCAGTTTCGCCATCCGGTACCCGTCCAGATGGGGACTTCCCCGGCCAAGATTGATCGCCGCCCGGTTAGACACCCCTCCGGGAATAGAACGGTAACCCGTAATACCTGAGGCAAGGATATATTCCTCGTTGGCTTCTCCTGTGCTCCGGGTGTTTTTGCTGACCGTAAAGTACCAAAAAATCCCTCTGTGGCTATGCGGGTTATCCCCCAAGCGAAGATTGTTTACTGCAATAGGTTCGCGAGTCGTACCATCTGGAAACTGACTTTGGATCAACTCAACCGCTTCCCGCTTGGTAATGTAATGGGCAGATGTTTCAGGTATGCCAAAACCACGCCCTTTTTCAAATTTTTCATCATGAGCGTTTGCCGAAGAATGAACAAAGACTTCTGCCAAGAGTACCCCAGTATCCTCAACCGCAGTAAGCAAATACATATAAGGATCTCCAGAGACAGAATCGGTCACCAGTATCGGGGTTTCTATCTTCGCATCCATCAGCGCAGGGTTGGTCTGATACGCATAGTAGGAGGGATCAAGGACACCCTCTGCAATGGCGTAGTCCGCTGCTTTCAGCAGTACTTCCTGCTCAGACAGGACATTTGGCAAGGGCCGCCTATTGCTGACCGGAGCGCCGGGAACCATGTAGTATTCTTGCAGGATCTCCCATTTCTCTTTAGGCGTCATGTTTTCAAAGGCCCTTTCTTTGTGTCCGCAGGAGGCAAACAGGATAGCAATAAACCCACACAACCCAATCTTTCTCATGGTTAATCTCCTTGTACCCTAAGAATATAAGGGGTATATCGGAATCCGCGGTTTTGCTTCAAAAAGATGAACTATTTTTCAGGTATACCACCGGGGATAATGGGGTTCAACAATTATAATCCCCGGTGAAGCAAGATCTTTTTGACCGCTTCTACATGAGGATCACTTAAAAGCGGGATAAGCGTATTAATTTCTGTAACCGGTAGATCCCACCATCGTAATTGCAACAACAGCCCAATTAATTCGTCATCAAACCGTTTTCTGATAAGCTTCGCCGGATTCCCTGCGACTATGGCATAGGGTTCAACGGGACTTCCTACCACACTATGGGCACCAATAATAGCGCCGTCCCCTACCTGCACTCCAGGAAGGATCGTAACCTTTTGTCCAATCCATACATCATTCCCTATGATGGTATCCCCTTTCAGGGGCAATACATCCAGTGGAGGTACTGATTTATTCCACTTTTCAAAAATATAGAAAGGGAAGGTAGATACGGCATTCATCTGATGATTGGCGCCGTTCATGATGAATTCAACCCCTTTTCCTATCTGACAAAATTTTCCGATGATGAGTTTGTCCCCGTAAAAGTCGTAATGATGGGTTACATGGCTTTCAAAATCCACATCACTAAAATACGTGAAATCCCCCACCAGGATATTTTTACGTGTAATGGTGGGTTTTACATAGGTGACGGTACGATTATGAGGTACAGGAAATACCACTTCAGGATCCGGTTCTTTGTCTGCCAAAAGACACTCCTTTGAGGCTGTTTCAAAATGTTTCACGTGAAACAATCATCCTTCTATTTCGGTAATGGGTTTACAAACATCGACCCAGGCGTTGCTGTGAGAATAGTCGTTAAGTTCCTCCAGCGTAAGCTCAATCGCCGAATTATTACTACCACAGGCAGGAAATACCGTATCAAACCGTTTTAAGGAGCTGTCCAGATAAACCTCCACCTCTGGAGGCAGCCCAAAGGGACAAACCCCTCCGATTGCATGACCAGTACGGTACAGGGCTTCTTCCGGGGAAAGCATCCGGGCCTTAACACCGAAACGGTCTTTGTATTTGCGGTTATCCAGTTTCATGTCTCCCGCAATGACCACTACCGCAACCCGGTCTCCTTGGCTCAGGGCAATGCTCTTGGCAATCCGGGCAGGTATAAGTCCTAAAGAGGCTGCGGCCTCAAGCACCGTGGCAGTAGAGCCTTCCATCTCGATGATATCCTGGTCTCTACCCCAGGATTTCAAATAGTGCCGTACCGTTTCAATAGCCATGATATGACCTGCCTCGTATTTGCCTGATACCCCTCAATGGGCTATCCTATTGGTCCCTTCTTAACACAAAATAAAACGAAGGTCAACCGATAGGCAAAACGCATAGAAAACTTCCGGGGAAGTTCTGGAGGTCTTGGCCTAGGCTTGCCAGGGTTTCCCCTTATCATGCTATACTCAAACATAAAGGAATACGATATGAGAAGCGAACAGGCCGCGGAAATCCTTATCCATGGGGCTGCCCGGATAATCCGGGGGAAGCAGGAATTTCTTGAATTGTTTACCGCAGGACTCCTTGCCAAAGGGCACGTGCTTATTGAGGATAATCCAGGGCTTGGGAAGACCACGGTAGCCAAAACCTTCGCCCGGCTCATTGCCGACGGGGAAGGGATGCCCTTGCTCTTCAAGCGAATTCAATTTACCCCGGACCTCCTCCCCTATGATATTACCGGAGTTGATGTGTTTGATCCTGAAAGCCGCTCGTTCCGATTCGTTCCGGGTCCGGTTTTAGCCAATATCGTATTGGCAGATGAAATCAATCGGACCACCCCCAAGGTACAATCCGCTTTGCTTGAAGTAATGGCCGAACGGCAGGTAAGCATTGGTTCAGCGGTTCACTACCCGCCGGAACCTTTTATGGTCATCGCTACTGAAAATCCCATAGAAAGTGAAGGAACCTTTCCTTTGCCCGCAGCCCAGCTGGATCGATTTATGATGCGTCTTTCCCTAGGATACCCTGACCGGGATGCGGAATTGTCCATATTAACAGAAAATCCCGGAGAATACCCCTTAAGCCAGCTTGAACCAGTGTTATCGAAAGGGGACTTTTTAGCAGCCCAGGAAGCAGTGATCCAGGTATTTTGCCATGAGGTGTTAAAAGAAGCCATAGCCGATATAGTCCGAGATACTCGGCTACATCGGGCTTTCCTGCTGGGCGCCTCTCCCCGGGCAGCTTTGCATTTTCTCGGTGCGGTTAAAGCCTTGGCCTTGGTACGAGGAAGAAATTACGTTACCGATGAAGACCTCCTTACCATGGCAAGCCCGGTATTAGCCCATAGGCTCAAACTACGAGACCCTCGGATTGAGGAAGAACAAATCATTCGGGAGATCTGTCTTGCACGAATCAACGGCATCAAACAGGGCTGATTCAGCTAGTCCTAGTTCATATCCATATCCGGTGAAGGTCCCCGCTATGGTCAGCATGATCCCGGTACCGCGGACTATGGGTATCTTTACCCTGCTTATTACCATCCTGGCCTTTACCGCAGGCAGCATACGGAACGAACTGATCCTTATCCTCGTGGGTACGGTGTTTCTCCTGGTCCTCTGCGGGTGTTTCCTAGGGGTCTTGGGGCTTTCCTGGTTTCTCAGAAAAAAGGCCTGTGCTGCTTCGGTCAGGATAATCACCAAACATATCCCTGCAGGAACTAAAGGATCCCTTACCTTCGGGCTGGGTCCGGGTTATGTCTTGAGGAAAGCGGGAAAAAAGCAGTTCCTCCGCCTCCCAGGGATACTCCTGAGATATGAAATGAGCCTCGCTACCAAAGACGGGCGGGGTATATATCATATCTTTGATCCTGATTTTCTCCCTGAAGGGGTGAGTGTATTCTCCGTTCCAGAACGGGGAGCTTATTACAGTGCCTATGACGGGTTCATCATCGGCGATGTACCGGGTTTTTTCTACCGTTCCATTCCTATTCCCCAGGATATGAGTCCCCGGATTCTGGCAACCCCTAAAATCGCAGAAACGAGCATTCCCCTGCAGATCCGTTTCGGCGGGAACCTGCAACGGAGTCAGCCCCACTTCCTACGAACGGACAATCTCATTGATCACCGGCCCTATATGCCCGGAGATGATCCCCGGCGGCTTAACTGGAAACTCTACGGTCATGCAGGAGACCTTTTTGTACGGGAAGGAGAGCCAGAACCTCCTCCTCATTCCCGGCTCCTCATCCTGGTGGACACCCAAAGAGATGATACCCTGTATACTCTTCAAGCAGCCTGCCGGGGGGTGGATCTGCTCTGTGAAAACGCCCTGACCCTGGTCATAACCGGTACAGACCGGGGTATGGACCTCTATATCGGGTATACCGGTGGAGCCATACACGGAGGAACTCAGGCGGAACTGACCCTGGCCTTGGCGTATCCTGCAGCATTGCCCTTATCCGGCCCTGAAGAACTTCCCTCCCCGGACGACCAAAGTATTCTGATCCTGACCCTGCCTCGGGTTGCTGGTACGGAGAGTGCCCTGGACCGGTTTCTCAAGCAGCGGAACCCCCATCAAGGGGTGGATCTGGTGTTTCTGTATGAGGGAAACGCCTATGATGAGGCTGCAGAAACCTGTGTGAGTATTTACGGCCAGAAAAATGGAGTTACGGCCCGGCGGATCCGCATACACCCATAGAAAGCTTTCTGGGCCCATAATCTCTGTACTAAAGGTCCGAAGACCACCTTTCAAGCCCCAAGCTTGAAGGTATGGTCTTGGATCGAGGGTTTCTGTATGAGCTTAAGATTTCGACTGCTTGTTATAAGTCCTTTTCTGTGCTATACTTAATACCAATGTGCGAAGTGACGAACCTATTTCAAATCGATCAGAAGGTAGTGTATCCCAGCCAGGGAGTGGGTATCATTATTTCAATTGAAGATAAGGAATTTAAGAGCGTAAAAATTCCGTATTACGTTATTTACCTTGAAGTTTCAGATATGACTATCATGGTTCCGGTAGATAAGGCGGAAGAACTGGGAATTCGATCTATTGTGATGGAGGAAGATGCTCAGAGAGCACTGGATCTTATCAGTGAAGACTTTGATCCCATACCGTCAGATTGGAAACTGAGGTATCAAATGAACCTGGACCTTCTCAAGAAGGGAAGCGTCATGGATATTGCCTCTATTGTGCGTTCCCTCTACCACCGCAGTAAAGTTAAAGAGCTGCCTATTTTGGAACGGAAACTCTATGATTCAGCTTTAAAACTCTTAGTCGATGAGGTTGCCTTTTCCCTCCATATTTCCAAAGAGGAAGTAGAAAACCGAATCTTTGCCCGTCTGGCATCCAAATAAGGGATAGTATGGGATGCTCCGTAGCTGCAATCATTAGCGCGGCAGGTTCCTCCCGTCGCATGGGAGGTCTCAAGAAGGAGTATTGTCCCTTGGGACCTGAGTTTACCGATGATGCCCAGAAGCCGCTAACCGTACTGGGAGCCGCAGTTCTGGCTTTCGTAAGCTCCAAGCGGATCCAAACTGTGGTGATTTCCGTTCCCCCTGATGCGGAAACCGGGGAATTCGCCGCTCGAGCAAGCCTTCCCCAAGAGCTTTTACAGAGCCATGCCAGGCCTCGGCTATTCTTTGTCCCTGGGGGTAGGACTCGGCGCATGTCGGTTCATCATGCCCTGTCATTGCTTTCCACGTTTCCAGGGGAAGAACCTGATTTTGTCCTCATCCATGACGGAGCCCGGCCCTGGGTTGATACCCGCTTGATAGAACAAACCATTGACGCGGTCATCCAATATAATGCGGTGGTGCCCCTACTGCCGGTGATTGAAACGCCTAAGGAAATTGATGCAGCAGGTTTTGTGTGCCGGCACTTACCCCGTGCACGGGTAGGAACCGCTCAAACCCCCCAGGGTTTCGCGTATCCGGCGATTCTCCGGGCCCATGAACAGGCTGCAGAACAGGAACTAGCTACCCATAAAGAGTACACCGATGATGCGGAGGTTTGGGGAGAATTCATCGGTCCCGTAGCGGTGATACCTGGTTCACCGGAAAATCGAAAGATAACCTTTCCGGAAGACCTGGGCCTTGAGCCGCAGGGGGAAGGGTTATGGACCAAAGAATAATCCGTGTCGGCCTAGGGAGTGATACGCATCGCCTGGTTCCCGGAAGGCCTTTCTTATTAGGAGGGGTTGAGCTACCCTCGGACCGGGGTGAATGGGGCCATTCTGATGGGGATGTATTGACCCATGCGGTTATTGACGCGATTCTGGGGGCCGCAGGCCTCGGAGACATTGGCGCGCTGTTTCCCCCCTCTGAGGCGGCTTGGAAGGATGCGGACTCTATTGAACTTTTGAGGATTGCTTTTGGGCTGGTAAAAGAGGCCGGGTGGCAGCTTATCAATCTGGATTGTGTGGTTACCTGTGAAAGCCCTAAGATACTCCCGTACCGGGACCGCATACAATCTTCCCTTGCCCAGGTTTTAGAGATTCCGGGGATGGCGATTTTTGTTAAGGGAAAGACCAATGAGGGACTTGGAGCTGTGGGAACCGGGCAGGCCGTAGAAGCCCTGGCCGTATGCCTGCTGGAAAAGGGCCCCCGCGAACCGGATAGACCCATAGGAATGCGTAAGCAAACCCCTTTTTAGCTTTTTACCTCATTTCGTATCATAGGGTATACTTAAAAACGTAGGTTCGACAAAGAGAAAAAAGTCTGCGAATTAAACGAATTAGCGCGAATTCCTTCAAATAATTCGCGGACCTGCCCTATTTCATCGAACTTATATTAAAACCAGCAAAACTTTTAAGGAGGTCTATGGATAATGAAAGAACGACTCAACCCCCTCAATGATTGGACTTGTTCGAGAACCCGGTTGGTTCTCGAACAAGTCTCCAAAAAAACGTGGATTTCTTAGTAAAATCCACGTTTTTTATCGTTTTTTAAGCGGAAGTTGTTCGGAAACTGAGGT
>JAIRLU010000089.1 GCA_031259215.1 Treponema sp.
ACCTCAGTTTCCGAACAACTTCCGCTTAAAAAACGATAAAAAACGTGGATTTTACTAAGAAATCCACGTTTTTTTGGAGACTTGTTCGAGAACCAACCGGGTTCTCGAACAAGTCCAATAATCTCCGGGAGGATGGTATCGGGGACAATTCCAAGGGACCCCAAAAGCACCTTAGAAGAACTCCGGCCTTGTTTGTACCGGAGGTGGTATACCATTACCCAGGGCATGAGCCGCTCGGGTTCTCGGAAAAACCTCGATATGCCCCTTACAGGAATCGCTCAATTCAGGATTGGCCGAGCTTAGCCAAAAACTGTTCCTCGTTTAATAGGGGAATCCCCCAGTCCCGGGCCTTCTTGTTTTTGGAAGACCCCGATTCAGGATCCAGGGTTACGAGAAAGGACAGGTCCTTCACCACCGTGGATTTCACCGTACCTCCCAGGGCCTTTACCTTTTGGCTTGCTTCGCTGCGCTTCATGGTGGAGAGTTCCCCGGTAAAGCAGAAGGAAAGACCTCGCAGGGGCTGGGTGGTATCCGGCGGAGGAGGGGCAATGGAGATGATCCCTGCGGCTAAGACCGTATCCATATCCTCTGCGGTTTCCACTAAACCCGTACAGATGGTTTGAGCGGTAATCTCCCCCAAGCCGTACACCGCTGCGAGATCCTCCACCGAGGCGGCACGGAGCTTATCCAGGGTATTAAAGCCCGCAGCAGCCACCTTTTCCATAATGGTTTCTCCCACCCCCTCAAAGTCAAAGCCCGCCACAAATGCCGCGAGGGATAAGGCCCGGGGGCTACGAATATGACGGATCACCTTAGCCGCGGAAAGGTCCCCCATACGCTCGAATTCCGCTACCTCTTCCTTGGTGAGGGTATACAAATCACATACCCCCTGGATCCGCTTCGTATCAAAGAGCTGACGGAGCAGCTTTTCCCCCAATTCCCGGATATCGAGAACCGCCACCCACTTTTGGATCCGATGGAGGATCCGCTTGGGACACCCCGGATTGGGACAATAAAGCCGGCTTCCCCCATCTTCGAGGAGGGTTCCGCAGCTTCCGCAGGTACGGGGAAAGAGGATATCCTGGGTTTCAAGGTCCCCTGGTACCGCTCCTGCTGGAGCAAGCCCTTCGATTTTCGGGATGATTTCCCCTCGTTTAACCACTGAAACTGCAGACCCTAGTTTAAGCCCCAGCGACCGAATCATGTCGGGGTTATTAAGATTGGCCCGCTGTACCGTCGTCCCAGCCAAGCGTACCGGGTCGACCACCCCGATAGGGGTATAGGTAGCCCCGGATTCGCTCCACTCCACTGCTCGCAGGATACTGTAGGCCACCTCTAAGTCAAACTTGAAGGCTATTTGCCGTTCAGGCCGGTCCCGGCGGAGATCCGTCATATCGGTTTTCCGATCCTTGACCACGAGGCCGTCAATGTCCACCGGCAGGGAAGCGCGCTGTTCCGCTACTGCTTCCCGGTACGCAATGACTGCCTCTGCATCGGTAAAGGTCTTGGTTTCCGTAACCGTAAACCCCTGCGCTTTAAGCCAGTGCACCTTTTCCAGTTCATCTTGAAAATACCCGTCATCCCCCGCAGCCGCCGCATCATAGCAGATCAGGGACAGATCCTCACAGCCCTCCCCATCTTTTCGCCGCATAAGGCCGTTAGCCGCATTTCGGCAGTTGGCCTTTTCCCGGTACCGTTCCTGCCAGACCTGCCGGGTCATCACCACTTCTCCCCGGACTCCCCCGGTAAAGGGAATAGCCAGTTCTGGGATCACCCCTGCCATGCGCCGGGCATTCCGGGTGATCTCATCCCCGATGAACCCGTTTCCCCGGGTAATCGCCCGCATAAGGACCCCTGCTTCGTATTGCAACTCCAAACTTGCCCCATCCAGTTTGTACTGCACTACAAAGGTTTCTGGGGCGATTTTCGCCGCCCAATCCCGGAATTCCTCGGGATTCGCGGCTTTGTCCTGGCTTCCCATGGGGATGAGGTGCCGGGCTTTGGGAAAGCCGTCTATTGCATCTGCGCCTATCCGGTGCAGTACGGGGCTATCGGGGTTAAGCTGCTTGAGGGTATCCCAAAGCAGGTCAAATTCCTGGTCGGAAATCTCCGCCTCACCATTATAATAGGACGCCTGATAAGCACGGATCTGGGCTTCTACGGTTTCCAGGGTTTGTTCAAGGGCAGTCTGGGAATCCTTTGGTTCACAGCGGCTTGTAGGGTTGGTATCCTGAGTCAAAGTATGCTTCATTTTTGAGCCTCAAAAATAATTTCATACACTTCATGGGCTTTATCAAGTCCTTTTCGCTCAAAAGCGGTCTCAGGCCGCCAGAGCTGAGGCTGGGCAAAACCCCTATAGGGATTCACCAGGCTCGATGTAGCGGACAGTTCCCTCAAGGCCCAATCCCCATAGTCGGCCCAGTCGGTAACCATGTACATATACCCCCCAGGACAGAGCTTACGGGCAAGGAGGTTCGTGAAAGGCCGAGTCATAAGCCGCCGTTTATGGTGCCGCTTTTTGGGCCAGGGATCCGGGAAAAACACATGAAAGCCCTGGACTGAACGGTCGGGGATCATGGCTTCAAGAACCTCCACCGCATCTGCTTCGATGATTCGGAGATTCCCCAGGTGCCGCCGTTCAATTTCCCAAAGGAGCCGACCAATACCTGGACGGTGGACTTCAATCCCCAGATAATTGATACCGGGATTATCCTGAGCAATCTGGGCAGTGGCAATGCCCATACCAAAGCCGATCTCGATGATCAGCGGCTGAGCCCTGCCAAAGAGGGCTTCGTAGTCTAAAGGGGCTGGGGTATACGGAATACCATACCGGGGAAGGAGGGTTTCATAGGCCCGGCGCTGGGCCTCGCTCATACGCCCGGCGCGGCGCACATAACTTTTAATCCGGTAAGAGGTGGTTGCTTCTTGCATCCGAGGAGTGTACTGTTTATGGGATGACATAACAAGTGCGGTCTGGGGGAACCGCCCCGGCCGTTCTGTACTGAGGGCCAGGGTTGTTCCTGGGGAACGAGTATGGCCGTCTATGGCGGAGCGCCGTCTTGTTTTTATGCCACCGGTACGGATATATTGAGAGGAGGGTGATAGGTATGAAAAAAAAATACCGGTTTATACTCGTGATAGGCCTCTTATTTCCCGCTGTTTTAGGAGCCGGGGATAAACGGCATATCCCTCTTGAGCTGTTTTTGATTATTGATGGCTCTTCCACCCTTAAAAATGTACAACCTGCAGTAGTCCGGTGGTTACATGAGCAGGTGGTGGATAGCATACTGCAGGAAGGGGATCGGCTCACCATCTGGGTTACGGCTGAAAAGGGAGAGGTGATCTTTTCCGATGTCCTCAAGGGAGCAGGGGACAAGGCGCGGATTAAACGGGTCCTCCAATCCCTGCCATTTCAGGAGGGAACCGCGAATGTTGCAGGAGCCATCCGGGATGCTACTGCCCGGGTCCAGCGATCCCGCTCTATGGTCTATACCCTCTTGATAAGCGGTTCCACCACCGGACGTTCCCCTTCCCTGGGAGGAGATGCGGTGGGGCTTCTGCGTTTCACCAGAGTGGAAGAATTTTCCGGGTGGCGGGCCACGGTCATCGGCTTGGGACTGACTGCCCGGGTCCAGCAGGCCGCTGCCGCCTATATGCAGGGAAATCCCTGAACAAGCCCCCTTGTTGGAGGGGTAAAGGCAATGGACTTGTTCAATAACCCGGTTGGTTATCTGCCAACCTGCGGTTAGCTTGCAAGTCTTGCAAAATGCTCCGCATTTTGCTGCTTTTTAAGCGGAAGTTGTTCAGAAACTGAGGTTTCTGAACAACTCTAATGAAGGTACAGCATGAACAGACAATTTTTTAGCATAGTGACGAGTATCATTTTCATTACCATGAGCCTTAGTATAGGCGCCCTGATTATGTTTCCCCATAATTTTTCCCGTCCTCACAAACGCAAAGAGCAGCGGCAAACCCAGGTCATCATCCCCCAAGCAGTAAGCCTCCCTGCATCCGGTTCAGGTATTGTAGAGGAACGTCTCCCCTATGAAGCCTATATCCAGACTAAGGTAGCCTTGGATGAGGGAGAAATTCTGGTAAGCCTCTTGACCGATGATTTTGACGGAGATCCCGGAGAAGAACAAATCATCGCCTACCGGAATTTTACAGAAAAAACCGAAGCAGAAGGTTCTCTTTATATCACCTATGTGGATTTTGATGAAGATACCCAAGAGTATAAACGGGTCTGGAGCGCCCCAACGGGTATAAGCCAACCGGGGACCCTCTCCTTGTATACCAAGGATTTAATCGGAGACCGGAGTGTCTGTGTGATCCTTTCGGGTATGAACGGCTTGGGAGAACAAATCCTCAGGGTCTTTAGGAAGAACCCCCAAGCAGCAGAAGGGCCTTTTGATACGATAGCGGAACTGCAGATAAGCGGAACCATTTCCATCCGGGAAGTCAGTCGCAGCCAAGCATACCAGAACGGTATTGCCCGAGGGCAGAGTTTTTCCCT
This sequence comes from Treponema sp., assembly GCA_031259215.1. Classification (GTDB taxonomy): domain Bacteria; phylum Spirochaetota; class Spirochaetia; order Treponematales; family Breznakiellaceae; genus JAIRLU01. The sequence continues at coordinate 4,514 of JAIRLU010000089.1, forward strand.
TGTGGCCTACGGCCATGACAGGGCATCCTTCGATATGGTGGATCAGACGGAAATTACCTATACCTATAATCCGGGGACCGGGCGTTATGAACAAAGTAGCGAGGCCATCATCCCCGGGAGCCAGATAGAACAGCGCCGCCTTCGGGAAGTGACAAGCGGCGGCTCAAAGTCCTTTGAAGCCTTTATTGATGGCCTGTGGTACTATGTGAGTCCCCAGGGAACCTTGGATAGCCGTCAGTATATTTATTTTAATCCTCAGAACCGGGAACTTATTTTCTTTGGCGAAGAAGCCCAACAAGTGTTTACCTGGCAAAATTCCAGCGCCACCCGGTATGGGCTGTATATCGCAAGTCAGAATATATCGGTTACGACCCTCCGGCGTTTCCTGGATATAGAACTGGAATCCCTGGACCGTATACGGGTTAGAGTGTCGGAAGATGTCCGGCTCAAGATTGGGGTCAATACTTCCTGGGATGGTTCTTACCGGAAAGCCGGTATTGTAGAAAAGTCCGATCCAGAAGCCCTCCTTTCCATACCATCCACCATTGATGCGGTGTATACCGGTTCCCTGGGGAAGCTCCAATTTTTCCCCAATGGGGTCTATGAACTTAGTTCTCAGGGAAACAGCCGCAGCGGGCTCTATGCGTTTTTTCTCATAGGGGATCAAACCTTGCTGGAACTGCGCCCGGAATATACCCTCAAAGGCGCCCCTCTGCAAGACCCGCGTACTGCGGTTTCAGGACAGCCTTCCCGAGAGACCTATCTGGTAGAATATGCTCCAAACCCGGAAACCGGGAACAGCCAAGGAAACCTTACCCTTTTTCCGGTTCGCCTCGGCACTAAGGGTATACAGAAACTCCATGAAACGGCGCTTTTTCTCGCAGCCTACGAACCTCTGGAGGAACAGCCTCCGGCGCTGGTGCAAGAAGATCCCCTTACCGAAGATGAACCGGTGCCGGTACTGGGTTTCAGTTCCGAGCCCCAGTATTTCAGCCCAGACAACGATGGGGTTGATGATGAGCTTTTCATGTCCCTTACCGCAACCGCAGAAGTACCCATCCTATCCTGGAGTTTTCAAATCCGGGAACCCCAACCCCCTTATCAGGTATTTTACGAGATCCAAGGGAAAGGCAGTCCGCCTGAGCGTATTACCTGGAATGGTAAAAGCAACAAAGGTGAATTGGTCCAGGCAGCTACGGATTATCCTTTTACCTTTACGGCAGAAGATAGCCGAGGTAAGGAGGGTTCCCTGAACGGTACTATCGGGGTTGATGTGTTGATCATTCGAGAGGATGATGGACTGCGCATACAGGTACCCTCGATTATATTCCGGGCAGGTTATGCGGACTTTCTGGAACTCTCCCCGGATATTATGGCCAATAACGTCCGGGTTTTACGGCGTATCGCAGAGATTCTCAATAAATTCCGGGATTACAAGGTCCGGGTAGAAGGCCATGCTAATCGTACCCAGGTGGATGCCACCGAGGAAGAACGGCAGGAACTCCAACCCTTGAGCGAATCCCGAGCACGGGCCGTGGTGAACCAACTGGTCGAATTCGGGGTTAGCCGCAACCGTTTAACCGCCATAGGTATGGGCAGTACCAAGCCGGTCGTTCAGTTTGAAGACCGGAATAATTGGTGGAAAAACCGACGGGTAGAGTTTATCCTGATTAAGTAGCCGCGGTTGGATGGAATCGAAGGGTCGTGAATAAACGTTCATGTTCACGAATCATTCACATGAGGGACATGCTGAAAAACTTCCCGCTTTTCAGCGTGTCCCTCTCATTTTTTTCGTTTTCCTACGGAAACCTGCGAAAAATCCACATTATTGGACTTGTTCGATAACCCGGTTGGTTATCGAACAAGTCTTGCAAAATGCTCCGCATTTTGCTGTTTTTTATCGGAATTTGTTCAAAAACTGAAGTTTTTGAACAACTCTATTAATTCGCGGACTAACGTCCATGTGCGTTTCATAAGAGTTAGGCGAAATGTGCCCTAAAATTGGTTGTCAAGTATATCACAAAAAAGGAATTGACGAAAATGATAAAAACATATAAAATAAGAAACTATTTGGCAAAATATGCATGTGCACATTGATTAAGGCAGGTTTTGTTCTATGAAAAATTTGATAAATTGGAAATTGTTTTTTATTTTACTTATTACCAGCATTATTACATCAATGCTGGTAATACCGTATTCGTTGGAACTTACTTCACGTGAGGTTGAAATTTCCGCAATAACCCTGCTTATCACAGTTGTACAAAATCTTGTCCTGTTTTCACTGGCAACGTTTTTTGGGTTGCTTTTATCAAAACACATTGGGATGGGGATACCGATATTGCAAGATGCCCTGGAAGGAAAAAATCAAAGTAAAAGGCTAAAATCCATAATAGTACCTTCCATTGGTTTAGGTGTTTTAGCTGGTATATTAATTGTTTTACTCAGTATTCCTTTCAATAAATTAATCCCGGAATTGCATCTTCTGGAAGTATCTGTATCGGCCTGGAAATCATTTCTTGCGTCTTTTTATGGCGGTATTGCGGAAGAAATATTGTTAAGACTGTTTCTGGTTTCTTTATTTGTATGGATCACTTTTAAAATAAAAAGAACAAAAGACGGAAAACCTACAAATTTTGGAATATGGTTATCCATTATTGTAGCAGCTATAATTTTTGGTTTAGGACATTTACCGGCAACCGCACAAATAACCTCTTTAACCGGATTAGTCGTTATACGTGCCGTTGTATTAAACGGCATAGGTGGTATTATCTTCGGTTGGCTCTACTGGAAAAAAGGTTTAGAGTCCGCAATAATAGCCCATTTTTCAGCCGACATAATTTTACATATTATTACACCTTTAGTTGCATCATTTTTTTCATAGGCAGAATGCAAGTTTATGGATAAATATTTTGGAAGAAAAAAATGAAATACGGGTACACTTCGCCTAACAGGCCGGTATGTGCAGCACTGCCTTACGGCAGACCGGGCCAACAGGCGGATCGGCCTCCGGTCGCCGAGCACAAACGCGCAGCTCAGTCACACGGCTCACACCGGCCCATCTTGCCAGCCCAGGTCTTTTCTGTGCAAAACCCAGATTCGG
>JAIRLU010000138.1 GCA_031259215.1 Treponema sp.
AATGAGTTATATAAAATTATAGACTGCCTAATTAGGATGTCTATATATTTTTGCTATTTCTATATACCACAAGGAATTAAGAGCACAAACACCCTAAAACGAGCGGAGTTATGGTTTAATGCGGTGACCCATAGCGCTTATGTCGCCGCGCATCTGGTCAATGGCCTCACGGGTAGTCTTGTGGCGTATCTCTACGCCCATAACGAAAGCTAGATGGGTGGAGTGCATATATTCCACGTTGGCAGTGGTGCAAAACCCCCTGTCCATAGGTTGATTTGGAGTAGCCGTTCCTTATCCCGGTTGTACCCCCACCCAGTATGGACAATCCCTTTCGCGAAAGAAGGCCATCCTCTCGTCGTGGGTTATGGACGCGAACAGCGAAGAGGCGCCCTGCGATGTAAACGGTGTCTCATTGAGGGTGTACCCCCGGCAAAAATCAAGCAGATGCTCCATCACCTTTCCCCTGCACGCCATATAGACGCAGGCGGTTAGCGCGGCCTGCCCTCGCCGTTTCCCCAGGGGCTTCTCAAGCATAGCCGCTATCCCAAGGTCTTTAAGTATGCACCTGATGAAGAATGTGCCGCCTATTGAGCGCACAGGCTCATACGTTGGAGTTACCTCGACATCACCGTCTCCGTAATACGCATAGTATCGGTTATTCGGAATGAGCATCCCGTTCTCACGGTCACGTTTTCCGATAGGGACCCGTTCATTTGTTGGTTGCCCCTGGCTGTTCCGGTAACACTTAAGAACTTTGTACACGTATTGATAGGGCCCGCTGACGCGGGTTGTCACGCCTCCTGTGGGCATTGGGACTTTCACTTTCACATGTAACGCCATTTCCCGCTTATTTTTTTCTGTATGGGTCTATCACATACCTGGAGAATAGTAAAGCGGTTCCGTTATGGTCTCTTGGCATCTTTTTGCTTCAGATCGCACTTGCTATTTGTTGTATGTGCCTATTCTTTTAGGTTTTTCCTCTAAATTGAGATCAGGTAGCAGGTAACCACGAACAGACACGAACCAAACGAACGGGTACGTTGACCGGGCCGCATACTCGCTGCAATGCGACAGCGTTCTTTGCCCTTCGGGTTTGTTTGGGTGAGGGGACCTCAGGTTCGACGGGGTCGATTTTCTTCAAAACGAGGTGGTTGTGCGGAATGTGCCGGGGCGATTGCGCTGGCCCTGGACAGAATACCAGGTCTCCACCAAGACCCTTTACCTTTGGATAAGGGGTACCAAGACTTTTCCGCATCCGTATTTTCGGCATGTCCCGATATCCCTTTGACGTTTACCTGCCTGTCCGAGACAAGCACTCCCTTTGCTCCCTGGTATGGATGCCCCAGAGATCGATCTGCAGTTTACCTATCCCCGGTTACGATACTAGCTCCTGGTCTCATATAAACGCTCCCTTGTGTACCATACCTTATCTTCTGCTTCCCCAATAATACCTAGGTAAGGTTCTTCTGTCAGGGTAAGCTCCGGTTCCTCAGTAGAGGCTTCTCCTGCTGCGTCGGCGAGTATGCGAATACGCGGCTTCAAGGGGAGCTCCGTCTGCTCGATAACCCGGGCAATGGCGCCGGTATTCAAGCGTACCAAAGAACCTCGAGGATAGATGCCCATAAAGCCCACAAAAACCTGGAGCATATCCGGGTCAAATTGGGTCCTCAGCGCACCTGTCAGTTTGTTCATAGCCTGATGGCCGGTTATAGAAGGCCGATACGAACACGGGCTCGTCATCGCCGCAAAAGCAGCCCCCAGGGCGACGATCCGGCTTTCGAGGGTAATAGCAGTTCCTGATAAGCCTTGAGGGTAGCCTGTACCATTCCAATATTCATGATGCTGCAGGGCGACTAAGCCAATCCGGTTATGATAGCGGAGTTTTTTAAGAATCACATTATACCCATGAATCGGGTGGGCGAGAATACACCGTTGCTCGGTTTTTACCAAGTCCTTTGTGGGGAGCATACTTTGGGGGATAGAGAACATTCCCACATCATGGAGTAAGGAACCTAAGAGGAGGGTATGGATAGTACAATCTGCCAGCCCCATGGCGTGGGCGATACCCAAAGAAATGACTGCAGTATCCACCGCATTTTTTGCCAACCCCGGTTCCTGTCTTCGAGGTGCGGTGATGCATTCCAGGAACCGGGGCCCATCCATATAGATTTTCTCGGCAATACTCGTAAAAGGATCGTTTACCATGCATCGATTCATGGCTATTTCAGCGAAGATCCGCTCCACCCGCTCAATCAATCCCCTATACTGTAGATAGGTCTTGGGCCTTTCTTTGGTATCAATCATACAGTTCCTCACACACAATTCCTAGTAAACCCATCGGTGTATTGTAATTCATCGGTGTATTTTTTGAGGGGGGTGGGGGTAAAGGAATCTTTGTATCTCTTACAACAATCCCGCTTATGGGCTTGCTGCTTGGAGATGAAATACATATACCTTGTGAGTGACGCCTTATCAACGCCGAGGCGATTAGGTACCATACGAGTCTCCTGAAAATTATGTAAAAGATGAAGCTTTTTCAAAATTCTGGTGATTTTGAAAAAGCTTAATATAGTATATGCTTTATTACCATATAAGATCAATAAGAATATATATGTATGCATACAAAGTAAGCGTATATATAGTTACATGATCCCATTGCAACACTCGGTTAGTACGGACCTATGGCCTGATGCAACCGGTCTCTGAAAACCTGGTCTAAAGCCCCCTTTTTTCTTAAAAAAGGTGATTCTCCCCCTTGACGAAATGCTCTTTTTATTTATAAGATAAAACACCTCTTTATCCATCGTAGAGTATGGATCATTTTTTTAGTCCGTAAGGAGGACCCATGCGTCGGTATGAGCTTACCGTCATTTTTCCTTTAGAAGAAGACCAACATAAGGCTGGCAGAGAACAAGTAGTGGCTGACTTGACTGCTCAGGGAGGGGAGATCGAAAAAACTGATGAAGTCGGTGATAAGGATCTCGCCTATGAAATTAAAAAAAGAAGGCGTGGGAGGTATGTCCTCTTCACCGTCATGCTTGATCCGGTAAAAGTTACGATCCTGGACCGGATATTTAAACTTAATGCCCATATCCTTAAGTACCTCTTTGTAAATATTGAGGAATAAGGAGGAATCAATGGCTGATCTAAACCACGTGGTGTTAATCGGGAGACTGACCAGAGACGCAGAACTCAAGTATACTACCAATGGTCAGGCAGTATGTAAATTCTCCATTGCCGTGAATCGCCGTCGCAAGAACGGCGACCAATGGGTGGATGAAGCGAATTTTTTTGATGTGGTCCTCTGGGGTAGGCAGGGGGAATCCCTCAACCAATACCTTGTGAGAGGTAAACTGGTAGGGGTAGATGGAGAGCTTCGGCAGGATCGCTGGGAACAGGATGGTCAAAACCGGTCAAAAGTGGAAATTGTTGCCAATAATTTACAACTCCTCGGCGGCGGTCCTGGGAGCGCCCCAGGAGGCGGTAGTGGTTCTTATGGATCCGGTACGTACCCAGATCATAAGGGCGAGGTTTTTCCTGAGCGGCGACCGCCGATACGGGATCCCCAAGGCGGGGCGTCCCATGATGGGTTTACCGATGATATTCCCTTTTGACCTATTACACATAATTCAAGGAGATACTCATGTCTGATGAAAAATACAATGAAACCGAGCGTCCTCCTCGGCTCGACCGGGGAGAGGTACCCATGGAGGGCCGGGACGGGGATGATCGAATCCTCCGGGGCGGTAAGGGCAAGGTCTTTTTTAAGAAAAAGGTCTGTAAATTCTGCCTCCAAAAGTTAAAGATAGAATACAAGGACGCCGATGTGCTTCGCCGGTTTATTACCGAACGGGGGAAGATCCTGCCTCGGCGTATTACCGGTACCTGTGCAAAACACCAGCGGGCCCTGGCAGTAGCTATTAAGCGGGCCCGGGTTATTGCATTGCTTCCCTTTGTAGCTGACTAGGCAGCTTCCGGTGCTCATGGCTTTTCAGCGTATCCCTGAAACCCCAGTATCTGCAGGTATTCCTCAAGCCACGAAAAACCAGGTAAGGCTGGTTTTTCGTGGAGTTGCCGTGGTACCTGCCTTGGTGAGTGCAGGCATTTGTTTAGGGGCCATCCAGAGCGGGTTTTTTATCTTTTTCTTTCTCGTTCCCCTGGGATTTATGGCCTATGGGTATAATTTCCGGTCTGCATGGGTGAGCGCTCTGATGGTAGTAGGGGGAAACGGTATAGGGTTCCTGGTTTTGTCGGGTCCTGCCGCATATCCCTGGTTGAATATGCTCTATTTTACCGTGATGGTGTTGGTCTTTACCTGGATAGTGGCCCCGCCCGGCACTTTTTCTCATTTTTCTAAGGGAGGGGGGATTCTATCCTGGTCAACCGCATACCGGCTCATAATCGGTTCGGTGATCGGCGCCTTGACCTGCTGGTATATTATCGATGCAACCTGGGATACAGAGGGTTTTAAGACCCTCCTCCGATCCCAAACGGAATTGTTTCGTTCCCTGGCTATCAGCGCCGCAGGAACCGATGTGGTACAGCGTTCCCTTTGGGAACAGCAAGGGTATCCTGAAACGCTCATCGCCCAGCTTGGGGTGGTGGCTCTTCGGGGTGGTGGTTTGGCAGCGTGCGGGGCGGCCTTTTTCATCAATCGGCAGCTAAGCCTAGTATGTGTCGGGCTTATCCGTCGTATACGAGTGGGGACCAGTATGAGTCATTTTCATACGGCTCCGGGGCTTATTTGGGTTTTGTCCCTATCCCTCTTGGGGGTGTTAGTAGGGACGAGCATGGGTATAGGTCCCCTTGAGCTAGGGGCGTGGAATATGGTAACTATATGCGCCATCTTGTACCTTGCCCAAGGAGGGGGTATTGTACTGCATGTTCTTTCTCGGATGAACTTGCCTCCCTTTATACGGGTAGGCCTTAATATGCTGCTTATCATCCTGATATGCAGTCCTCAAATTAACCTGTTTGCCTTGGGAGCCTTGGGCATCCTTGGCATTGCGGAACATTGGGTGTCCTTTCGGGCGCCGAAATCTGACGGATCATCCTCTACTCCGGGGATGTGATCATGAGGTGTTCATGACTGGGTCCGTGCGAGTATAACAAGGAGCTTGTAGTATGAAAGTTATTTTGAACAAAGATCTCCCTACCTTGGGAGAAGAAGGGGATATAAAAGAGGTAGCTAAAGGGTATGCGCGCAATTTTCTCTTTCCCCGTTCCATTGCGCTTCCCTATACGGAACGTACCATTGCGCTGTTTGAAGTCCGGCGAGGAGACATTGAGGCGCGCAAGGCAGATAAACGAAAAGACGCGGCCAGTATCAAGGAAAAATTGGAAGGCCTGGATCTGGTGATAACTATGCCTGCAGGGGCGAATGGTAAACTCTACGGCGCGGTTACCAGCCAGACTGTAGCAGACGAACTCACCAAGCTGGGTTTCCAGATTGAACGGAAACGGATCGAACTTACGGGAAATACCTTAAAAAGTGTGGGAAACTACAAGGTTACGGTTAAACTCTATGAAAGTGCTGCTGCAGAAGTAAGCCTTACGGTGCAGGGGCAGGTTCTTAAAAGTGAAACCCGAGGGGTTCCTTCCAGGAGGGGTAGTGTCCGCCGTCGCCGGACCGGGGAGCCTGGGGCAGGGCAGATTTCCCAGGAAGAAAGCGCTCCTGAGGCAGTTCCAGTCCCGAATGAAGCTCCTGAAACCCTGCCTGTGCAAGCATAGTTCATAGGTTGTAGCGATTAGTTCATGGCTTCAGGGCTAAAAGATAAAATTCCTCCTCATGATCCTATGGCGGAACAGGCAACCCTAGGAGCCTTATTGTTGGATAAGGATGCTATAGCCACAGCCATACAGTATCTGAGGCCGGATGATTTTTATTCCCATGCCAATAATAAGGTCTATGCTGCTATCCTGAATCTTTTTAATAAGGGACTCACCGCGGATATTTTGACTGTTTCTGAAGAGCTTCGTCAAAATAGCCGGCTTGAGGAAGTGGGGGGGCCTGCTTATGTGGCCTCCCTGACCAATGTAGTGCCTTCCAGCGCCAACATTGAATATTATGCTCAAACCGTCCAGAGTTATGCTCTGAGGCGGGCTTTGATCCGGGTTTCCAACGAAGTAATCGCCAAAACTTTTGATGAATCTCAGGAATCCCGGAGTATCCTGGAAGAGACCCAGCAGCAAATTTTTGAGCTTAATGACAAGCGCCATACCTTTAGTTTTCGAGATACCAGGGAAATTCTTAAACAGACCATTGAAGTCATTGACCGGCTTTATAAGTTAAAAAAGAACATCACCGGGATTCCTTCAGGGTTTGATGAGCTGGATAAATTAACCGCCGGGTTTCAAGCTTCAGAACTCATCATCATCGGCGCGCGGCCTTCTATGGGGAAAACGGCCCTGGCCTTAACCATGGCCTCCCATATCGCCATTAAAAATAAAATTCCCACGGCCTTTTTTACCTTGGAAATGTCGGACCTGGCGCTGATGCTGCGGCTCATCTCGAGTGAAGCCATGATCCACGCCAATGCCATCAGAACCGGTTTTCTTACTGCCGGTGATTTTACCAATCTCCTGGAAGCGGCGAGTAATATCTATGACGCTCCCCTGTACATCGTGGACATGCCGAATATGAAGCTCCTGGATCTCCGAGCCCAGGCAAGACGATTGCGAGCCCAGCAGCAGGTGGAAATCATCTTCATCGACTATCTCACCCTGATAAGTTCTGAAAATGCACGGCTCCAGCGGCATGAACAGATAGCGGAAATTTCCCGTTCCCTGAAGAGTCTCGCCCGGGAACTGAAGATTCCCATTGTGGCCCTTTCCCAGCTCACCCGGGAAGCGGAAAAGGACAAGCCCAACCTATCGAGTATCAGGGAATCCGGTTCCATTGAGCAGGACGCGGATGTGGTTATGTTTCTGCATCGGGAACGGGATTCGGACCAGAAAGCAGATGATACGAATATGGAGGCAGGTAAGAAGACGAATCTTATCCTGGCAAAACAGCGGAATGGTCCGGTGGGTACCATTGAACTGCTCTTTATGGCAAAATACACGAAATTTGTATCGCCGATTCAGAACAGTTATAATTAATAGATATGATACTACCATCGGGAGTCTGTGCTAACGCTTCAAGATTACTAAAGAAGAACAGGAAGGGATACAGAATGGGATTAATCGATCACTATAACTTTGAACTTTTGGAAAACGAGGCGGAAAAGTTGGTTTTTGATGAACTGGAACGGCAGCTTGCCCTCTTTGATGAGGATCTGTGCCGTTGTAATGACTGTGTGGTAGATATGGCCACTATGGCTTTGAATATGGTAAAACCGCTGTACCGTTTTTCCCTCTTAGGGACCCTCTATGCGGCTCAAGCCATGGCTGATGAAGCCTATGCGGCCAGTGTGCGGGAGGCCGTTTCTAAGGCCATTGAGAAAATACGGCTCAATCCTTCCCATGATTGGCAGCCTGCCACCTCGGTTTCCCCGGGTGAAGCCTAATCCACCCTTCCCCTAAGTTCCTGCTTTTCCTTGGTACCCATCGCTTCTTCCCCCAAGGAAAGGGCGTTCCTTCGAATACCACCGGTGTTTCATAAACCAAGTGTAAAGACCATCGTCGGATAAGCAGGGGACGGTAAAAAGTTCGTCCGGCCCAAACTGCAGCAAGGAGCGGGAACAGCGTTCGAGGCAAGCAACTGTAGTGCCCCCATGGAAGTGACCAAAACGGGCGGCCATATCATCTTGACATAGTGCTACATAAACTATAAAATATGAGCGTTATTTAAAGTTAGATGGTCGCGTCAGTGGGTGCATGGATTACAAAAGAAAGAAACACAGGAGGATATTATGAGAACTTCAGAGCTAAAAGATCTTTTTGAAGAAGACAAGGCACGGTTTGATAGGGTTCGGAGCAGGGCCAAAGCGTTGGGGGTTTTGGATATTAATTTCAGCGGTGCGGAATCCGCTGATAGCCTCGAATGTTACGAGCGTACTTTGGATATCATTGAGAAAAATAAAGAGCGTTTTGACCGGAATGCCGGAGAGGCCGAGGTATAACGGTTATGGAAGTGAGTTTCACGCTCTCATTGAAGGAAGTTTTGGCAAAAATCCCTTTTGATTCACCGGTCGAAGGGCCGATTGATTTGGATTTTGCGAATATAGCCGCTCCTTATTATATAAGAAACGACTTTAGGGTCTCAATTTTATATGAGGATTCGATTTCTTATGAGGCGGGTTGTGTTATTTACTCACCAAAGCATATCGTTACCGTTGTTATCATCCTAAAAAAGCAATATGAGGATGCCTTAAGGTTATGGTACAACGATAATACCAAACCCATTGAGTGCTGCTGCCGACGAAGGGAGCTATACTGCCACGAAACTTGTCATCTAGTCGCCATCATTCGGGCGTTCCCCAGCGATAGGTCTTCCAAAGTACGAGAGGATTTTATTGCAAAGATTAAGGAAAAATTTACAAAATCGGTGGATAGTGCGGAAAAACAGCAGATGGTTTCCTTGGAGAAGACAGGCATATCTCCATCGATTTTTGATAAAGACCATTTCCGCTATGGCAATGATAGCCTCAACTACTTCAGGCTATACCAAGAATTGATGCTTAATCATGATAAAATGCATAAAGCCGTGAAAAAGCTTTGCGAAAAAATAGCGGGAACAGGAAAGCCCATTACGTTTGGTGATATGGCACAAGAAACACTGGTTTCCGGTTCTTTTTTTAATATTTTTCCTGAAAAAAAAATCGCCCTTCAAGAGTTACTCCTAGAGGAAATGTTCAAATAGGAGGCTTCGAGGGAGCGGGGGTATCGAAATTATAAAATCTCCATGTCCGGTAAGCCGTTCACTGCTTCCCGAAGGGGG
>JAIRLU010000232.1 GCA_031259215.1 Treponema sp.
CCGGGACTGGTTTTACGACACGGTCTATCACCTGAACAAGGAAGGCCGGCGGCAGCGTACCGAAGCCCTCCTGGGGGATATAGAACAGGCCGGACTTTTCCCGCTAAGCCCTTACGCAAGGACTTCCGTTCCTTAAGAAAAAGCGGCGAGTTGTTATTTGGCGGGGGATAGGGTATCATAACCATATACTGTACACGCTATGTATAGATTTTTATCTACATGGTACGTTTTACAGCATATTTTTTGATACGCGTTCTTTGTATTGCGTACGAGCGAGGTCATTATGCATACGGTTCTTGAAGCATTAGGAAAGATTGGGATCGTTCCCGTCATTAAGATCGATAACGAGGCACAGGCAGCACCCTTGGCCAAGGCCCTTATGGCAGGGGGCATCCCCTGTGCGGAAATAACCTTCAGAACCGCCCAGGCGGAAGAAGCCGCCGCATCCGGGCAGCTGTACCGGACATCTTAGTCGGAGCCGGCACGGTGTTAAACGTCACCCAGGTTGATAAGGCCATAGACGCGGGGGCCCAGTTCACCGTCAGTCCGGGGTTTAATCCCCAAGTGGTGTCCCCCTGTCTTGAACGGGGAATCCCCATTACCCCAGGGTGTATCCTAAACTTGACCCACAAAAATGGTAAGGGGTATTTGGCAGAGCATCGACGTTTACTTTTTGAATTCCTTGTATAGTAATGAAATAGATTCCCGCGGATACTATGCAGGTATATGCGTAAATCCTTATTATATAAAGAGATATACTTTTAAACGCCGATACCCTGGGCCTGACCATAAGGCTTCTTGCTTTAGGGAGACCTTCCCGGTATGCTGTAGCCTTATGGATAAACTCGTCATTAGAGGAGCCCGGGAACACAACTTGAAAAACATCGACCTGGATCTGCCCCGGGATAAACTCATCGTCATTTCCGGCCTTTCAGGATCCGGTAAAAGTTCCCTGGCCTTCGATACCATCTTTGCCGAAGGGCAGCGGCGGTATGTGGAAAGCCTTTCCGCATACGCCCGGCAATTCCTGGGCCGTATGGATAAGCCCGACCTGGACTACATCGAGGGACTTTCCCCGGCTATTTCTATAGAACAGAAAACCACCCACCGAAACCCTCGTTCCACCGTAGGAACGGTCACGGAGATTTATGATTATTACCGGCTCCTCTATGCGCGGATTGGGGTGCCCCATTGTCCTCAATGCGGGAGGGCCATCCGTGAACAGTCGGTAGACCAGATCATCGACACGATCCTCACCTTGGAGCGGGGAAGCCGGATTCAGCTCCTGTCTCCGGTGATCCGGGGTAAGAAGGGGGAACACCAGAAGATCCTCGAAGACGCCCGGAAGGCGGGTTTTGCCCGGGCCCGCATAGACGGGCTTATGGTGAACTTCGACGAGGATCCCCTCATTAAGCTGGATAAGCAGAAGAAGCATACCATTGAGATCGTGGTGGACCGGCTGGTAATTGGCCCGGATATCCGTTCCCGGCTTGCCGAATCGGTGGAAGCCGCGCTCCAAGCCTCTGAAGGGATCCTCCTCCTCCTGGTCCAGGGTGCAAGCGGAGAGGAAGAGCGTTTCTTCAGCCAGAAAAACGCCTGCCCGGACTGCGGCATCTCTATTCCGGAACTCCAGCCCCGGTTATTCTCGTTCAACAACCCCTTTGGGGCTTGCCCTGCCTGTTCAGGCCTGGGGGCAAAACTGGAGTTTGACCCTCACTTGGTGATCCCTGATAGGTCCCTTTCCTTTAACCAGGGAGGGGTCGTGCCCTATAACCCGGACTCCGCGTGGCACCGCAGCCGCTTTGAGAGCCTTGCCCGGCATTACCAGTTTAGCCTGGACACCCCCTTAAAGGAACTTCCCAAGAAGATCCTCGAGGCGATCCTCTACGGCAGCAAAGAAGCGATCGACATAAGCTATGAGAACCGAGACAAGACCGGGCGTTTTGAGTACCGTGCAAAGTTTCCTGGAGTGCTGGAAGACTTGAAACGCCGCTACCTGGAGACCCAGTCCACAGGGATTAAGGAATGGCTGGAAAAGTTTATGAGCCAAAAGCCCTGTGAGGACTGCGGGGGCAAGCGGCTGAAACCGGAGGTCCTGGGAGTAACCCTGGGAGGGGTGGGTCATCGGGCGCTCAATATCTGGGAACTGACCAGTCTTTCGGTGACCGATTCCCTGGCTTTTTTCGATGCGATCCGGCTCAGGGAGACTGAAAAACAGATAGCCTCCCAGATACTGAAGGAGATCCGTGCCCGCCTTGGTTTTATGAAGAACGTGGGGCTTGAGTATCTCACCCTGGAACGCAAGGCCGCGACCCTCTCAGGGGGAGAGGCTCAGCGGATCCGGCTGGCCACCCAGATAGGTTCCAGCCTTGTGGGGGTGCTCTACATCTTGGATGAGCCTTCCATCGGCCTGCATCAGCGGGATAACCAACGGCTCATTGATACCCTCTTGTACCTGCGGAACCTGGGGAACACCCTCATTGTGGTGGAACACGATGAGCAGACCCTCCGTACCGCGGATTACATCGTGGACTTAGGCCCCGGTGCCGGGGTGCATGGCGGCGCGGTGGTGGGCCAGGGGACCCCCCAGGAACTCATGCGGGTCAAAGCGAGTCTCACCGGCCAATACCTGGCAGGGAAACTCACCATGGACATACCGGTGGAACGCCGGCAGGGGAAAGGGACCTTTTTGCGCCTTACCGAAGTTACGGAGCATAACTTGAAAGGGATCGATGTAGCCATACCCCTGGGGGTCTTCACCTGTATCACCGGGGTCTCCGGTTCGGGGAAATCCACCCTCCTTTCGGATGTGCTCTATCCAGCCCTGGCAAACCGCCTTCACCGTACCGGCCGTCCAGAAGGGGCCTATAAAAAGCTCGAAGGAGCGGAGTTAATTGATAAGGTGATCGATATTGATCAGAGTCCTATTGGCAGGACTCCCCGGTCAAACCCAGCCACCTACGTGGGGGTGTTTTCGGGAATCCGGGACCTTTTTGCCAGCCTCCCTGAGGCAAAAATGCGGGGTTACAAGAGCGGCCGCTTCTCTTTTAATGTTCGAGGGGGAAGATGTGAAAACTGCCAGGGAGACGGAACCATCAAGATCGAGATGAACTTCCTCCCGGATGTGTACATTACCTGTGATGTGTGTCATGGCCGGCGCTTTAACAAGGAAACCCTAGAAATCCGATATAAAGGTAAGAACATTGCAGATGTGTTGGACATGACCATTGAGGAGGCAGCGGACTTCTTTATCCATATACCCCACATTGCCCGAAAGATGAGCACCCTGCTCTCGGTGGGCCTGGGTTATGTCAAGCTCGGCCAATCAGCCCTCACCCTTTCCGGTGGAGAAGCTCAGCGGGTGAAACTCGCCTTGGAACTCTCCAAGCGTTCCACTGGTAAGACCCTCTACCTGCTGGATGAACCCACCACCGGGCTGCATTTTGCGGATGTGAAGCAGCTCATGGAGGTGATCCAGCGCCTGGTGGATCAGGGTAATACGGTGGTGATGATTGAGCATAACCTGGATGTCCTGTTGCAGGCGGATCATCTCATTGATTTAGGCCCGGAAGGAGGGGATCGGGGAGGAGCATTAGTGGTCGCCGGTACCCCGGAAGCCGTAGCCGTCCATACCGGCTCCTATACCGGCCAGTACATCAAAGCCCTGCTGGATCGGCGCGGATAGAGAGGGCTGCTTAGAACCGCGGGGAAATCTTTCAGTTCTTTGACCGGGTTTTCACATACCTTATAGGTCTCTTGGATAGGGGGTGTTTAACTGCATCAACCGCCTCTTTGAGAAGCCCTATCTCCCGGACAGCACGGTAATCTGTCCAGAAACGGAAACCCTAGAATCCACCGTAAAACCCTCGTGGGCAAGTAGGGTGATCCCTATGACCGGGAGGGATTCCTATGGTATCCAAGCCCAGGAAGGTCTCCCCTCCCGCTCTGAGGCGCCGAGTTTCCCGTTGCTGGATGGGGAGCATCTTCGTTGCTTGACCTGAGGATTGCAGCGGAAAATATATTCACCCTATACTGAGGGTGCGGAGGTGAACCCTATGGAGGAAGCTATAAAACTGATAGAGTATGAGAGGAGTATCCCGAGGGCGGAAGCCGCCGCCGGGAAACCCCGTACCAGGGGCATACCCAAAGAACCCGTAGCCGCAACAGGACTCCTGGAAATCACCGGGAAGTGAGCATGGGAGGGACGGTATGGGGTAGCCAATGGAGTCAAGCGGAAAGGGGTTCCTGCTGCTTGTTCCGGGTCTTGGGAGCGGTAGAGCTTGGGTTTTTCCTTTTCCTTGGGTTGAGCCGTTCCCTGTATGCCCAGGAGGAGGCGCCGGTACCTGAGACCCAGGTAGCCCCAGAGACGGTGCAGGCTGAATCACCGCCCCTTGATCCTGCCCAGGCTGCTCCTCCCCCAGCGGAATCCCCCAGCCCGGAACAGCGGATCCTGGAAATGGATATTAAGACCTCTTCCTTGACGGAACTGGCCGCATGGTGCCGGAGTCTAGGGTTAAGCGAAGGAGGAACCAAGGAGGAACTGGCCAATCGGCTCCGCAATCACTTTACCCTTCCCCTTCCCCAGATGGATCAGGCAGAGCCGGAATCTGCCGAGGGAGACCAAAAACCCAAAAAGCAAACCATTATTACCATTGAATCTGCGAGGAGTACCGAATACTTTACCTTGGAGGTGGTAGATGAGGAATATGCCCGGCTACGGGGGAATGTGGTGGTGAGTCTCAAAGAGGAAGATGCGGTACACCGGATTAGCGCCGGAGAAATCCTCTACAACCGGACCCGTAATGTGATGAGCGCTTCTGGAGGGGTGGAATACCGAAAAGAAGCAGGGGATACCATCGAGACCTTTAAGGGAGCGTCCATCACGGTGAATCTGGATAATTGGTCCAGTATCTTTGTCGGAGGGATTACAGAAAAATCCGTTACCGATAACGCCACGGCCTATGAGTTTGCAGGAACCCTCATCTCCCGTAGTGACGAAGAGGTAACCATCATGACCAGTGCCACCATTTCCAACGCCAAGAACCCTGATGCCCTCTGGTCCCTGCACGCCTACAAGCTCTGGCTCTTGCCTGGTTCGGATTGGGCGGTGTTGAGCGCGGTTTTAAAGGTAGGGGAAATACCGGTGTTGTATATCCCCTTTTTTTATTTTCCTGCAGACGAGATCATCTTCCATCCGGTGGTGGGTACCCGTTCTCGGGAAGGCAATTTTGTACAGACCACCACCTATCTCTTGGGCAGGCCTAAGACCGACCCTGCAACGGAAAGTTCCATCTCCAAGATACTGGGCAGCAGCGCTGATATGGAAAAGACTCGGCAGGGCCTCTTTCTCCGCAGTACCGGTCGTAAGTCCCGGGATCCCAACGATACCCGGTTTTCCGTGCTGTTTGACGCCTATTCGAACTTAGGAACCTATCTGGGAACCGAATTGATCCTGCCTCGAAAGGGTATCTTCGGAGGTATGGATCTCTCCGCGGGCCTGGGGTTCACCCGGACGATTTACCAGCTCAGTTCCGGGTATTCTCCCTTTGCCCAATATGACGGCTCAGATGAATGGAACAAGGCCTATTTCTTTTCCACGGAAATTCCCTTTCGGTACCGTTTGAATACCAAGGGTTCCTTGTCCGGGAAATACGGCTCCTTTACCTGGGCTTTCCCGTTTTATGCGGACCCCTTCGTGGACCAGGACTTCTTGGACCGGAGTGAGGCAATGGACTGGATTTCCATGATCAAAGGGGACAGCGAGGAGGAGGAGGATACTACCACTTCCGCATTAGGATCCTATGAATGGCGACTGAGTGGCGCTATCACTCCATCGGTTACGGCCCTTAATCCCTATGTCTCTTCTTTTTCAGTTTCCAGTGTGAGCACCTCCCTATCCTTTCGGACGAGAACCTCTGCCCTGGTATCTGCGGCTTCTCCCTCTTCCCCGGAGCGGGTCTTTTTCTTTCCCGATAAATTGACCTTGTATTCGATGAGTACTTCCATCGCCGGAACACCCCTGACCATCGGAGGATCGAAGACCAGTGCCGCACCCAAGACCGATACGGAAACGCCGGATCCTTTCCAAGGCATAGGGATCCCCCGTTCTCCTTGGGAACCCCCAGAGGAATCTGAAAAAGCTGGGGATAATCCAAGCCCTGCGGATCAGGTAACTCCCCCCCTACTATCTCAACAGTTTACTATCCCCAAAAGCGGGGGTCCCCGTTTGGCTCTGGATTACCGTTTGGCCCCTACCGGCGCTTCAGAACTGCAATACCGTTCTTCCCTCCAGAATTGGCCTGAGCGGGATGCTATTGATTGGCAGGAAGTTTCTTCTATTTTAACCACCTTTGGAAGCAACGGGAGCCTAGGTTTTACCCTGAGTCAGCCGGAAACGAGTCTGTATACCACTGCCCTGCACTTTTCCGGTAATGGTCAATGGCAGGGGTATACCTATATTAATGAAGAAGCGGAAGAATTTAACACCCCTTCGGTGCTGGATAATGCCCGGTTACGGGCCTATAACGCCACCCTTTTTACCACATCCTACGATTCTTCCACAACCATAAAACCCTTCTACTACGATGCTATTTGGGGAAATACCAATTTTCAGTACAGCCTCAAGGGTCTTTTGGTGAAGAGCGTTTTTGACGGTACCGGTACGGATCCCTCCTGGGATATACAATACGGCAAATGGGATGAAGAAGATATCACCACCCATCAGGCTGCTGCGAATATCGCTGCATCAATTATGGATAAGACCCAAAATCTGACAATTACCGCTGATATACCCCCAGAGGATGCCACTCTGGCAGGAAATGCGACTTTTAGGGTCTGGCAAACTGAAACGAATCTGCGGGGTAAAATACTGGACCCTTATAATGAAGAGAACCGGAAATTTGAACCCCTGTATTTTACCGAAACCCTCCGATTTGGCGCTAATAATGCCCATTCACTGCAGCAACAGATAACCTATGATCCGGAACTCAAGGAATATACCAATTTTACCACCAGCCTTTCATGGGGCGGACTCTCCGCTTCGTATACGGCCCTCCGGTCCCGAACCTATACCTTGGAATCTACCGGCTGGGTCCAGTCCACTGCAGAAGAGACCTTGAATCCCCGGGATTTCAGGCTCGTCTATGCCAAAACCTTTAAAAAGGACAATCTCTGGAACAAACGGCTTTCCTTCTCTTTTAATGTTAATTCCAGTTTATCCTTTGATTTGCAACGGTATACCTATTCCCGGTATTCCTTTATCATGGGTTTTACCCTAGGGATCTCCAATTTTCTTGATATATCCTTGAACACTACTTCGGAGAATGCCGTGGTCTTCCGGTATTTTCAAAACCTGCCTTTCTTTGATCTGCCGGTGGAGTTACCGGGAGAACAAAACGTCTTGGCGGATCTCTTTAATTCCTTTCGGTTTGATGATGATACCCTGCGCAGAAGTTCGGGGTTCAAATTAAAATCTTTCAGACTGAATCTGGTCCATCACCTGGGGGATTGGAATGCCACGCTGGGCATCACCCTATCGCCCTATCTGGATCAGAGCGGGAGCAGGCCGGTATATAAATTCAACAATGAAATATCCTTTCTGATCCAATGGGTGCCTATCAGCGAAATAAAGACAGAAATAACCGCTAATAAAGACAAAATTGTCTTTAAATAAGCTTCTCCGTTTTGTAAGGGAATACGAATTTCTATGGGTCTATCCTGGTATGCGGTATTGCGATACGGTTCCTTTCATAGTATGCTATACGTACTTATGTACCATTTTTGCAGGAGGATTGCATTGATGAAAAGAACAATGACGGTAATGGGTGTTTTAGTGCTCGTTTTGGGGATTCTATCCCCCTTGTACGGGGCAGGAGGAAGAGAGAGTTCCCCTGCTGCAGGTACGGTAAGCCTGGTAATGGGATCCTGGCGAGCCGATGATGTGGCGCAGATGAACAATCTGCTGGCGGAATACAAGAAGCTGAAACCGAATGTGACCATTCAGTTCCGGCCTACCAACCCGCCGGATTACAATGCCACCCTGCGTTTGCAATTGGACGGAGGTACCGGACCGGACCTGATGTACGCAAGAAGTTACGCGCCGGGTCGGGAGCTGTTCAGCGCCGGATACTTTGCGGATTGTAGCGACATTCCTGGGGTTAAGCAGAATTTCAGTGCGGCAAATCTTGCTCCTTGGCAGACGACTGAGGGTACCTTGTTCGCCGTTCCCTTTGCCGCGGTTTCCCATGCAGTGTACTATAATAAGACGGTCTTTCAGAAGGAAGGACTGGCAATTCCCCAGACCTGGGAAGATTTTCTTGGTCTCTGCGAAACCCTGGCCGCCAAAGGGTATACTCCCCTGGCCAATGGGGTAGCCGATGAATGGGATATACTGGAGGTATTCTACCTGGGTATGCTCCCCAACTTTGTGGGGGGCGGGACCGATCGGGCTGCGTATGAATCGGGGGCAAAGAAACTGAACGATCCCAACTTTGTTGCCAGTTTTCAGGCGATGGCGGATGTAGCCAAATACCTTCCTAAAGGTTTTGAGTCGGTTACCTACAATGATTCTCAGGCGCTTTTTAACACGCAACAAGCGGTGATGTTCATGGATGGGTCATGGACCGCCGGCGTATATCAAGGTGCTCCCTTTGAATGGGGACTGTTCGCGATGCCCGCTCCTAAGGATCGCGCTACCCTCATCACCTTCCATCCTGATATGGCGATAACGTACAATAAGGCTACGAAGTATCCCAAGGAATGTCAGGAATTTCTCGCCTGGCTTGCCTCACCCGGGGGCGCTGCGGTTGCCTCAAAGGCGCTGCCTGTAGGCTTTTTCCCTATGATTAATGCCTCCATCACCCTGGATGATCCCCATGCTAACGAGTTCCTTGCACTCAATCAGGGTAAGAATACGGATGCTCGTTTTGTCTGGCCCAAATTCCTCGACCTTTATGCACCGATGAATCAAGCGGTCATCAAAGTATTGAAAGGTGAACAGACCCCGCAGCAGGCGGCCAATGATATGGAGACTGCCGCTGCAACTATGCGTTAAACCGGCTTTTTAAGGAGGGCCTTATGGCGGTAATGTCTCCAAAGCATTCCACTCTAGGAAATGGAACCATAGTAACCTGGCTGCCCTATCTAGCACCGGCCTTGCTGTTCTATGTGGTCTTTATGGCCTGGCCGCTCCTTAATTCTCTTTGGCTCAGTTTATATACTGGTTCGGCAGGCATAGGCCGCCGTTTTTCCGGTTTTGATAATTTCATCAAACTTTTTACGGTTCCCCAGTACGCTGAACGGTATTGGGGGGCTTTTGTCCATACCTTTTTCTTTTTCTTTATTCATTTGGCGGTTCAGAATGGCCTGGGTATCGTTTTTGCTACGTTGCTGACCGGCAAGCATCTGAAAGCCCGGGAATTCTACCAGACCGTCATTTTCATACCCGTTACTCTAGCCGTTCTCGTAACCGGTTACCTTTGGAAGCTCCTCCTTAATCCGGTATGGAGCGGGCCTTTTCTGCAGAAACTACATCTGGATTTTCTTGTCCGTCCCTGGCTGGGAGACCGGCTTACTGCCTTGGCCTGTGTGTCTTTGGTCTCCTGTTGGCAATGGATGGGGATACCGACGATGATGTTTGTAGCAGCCCTGCGGAACATTAGCGAGGACTACTTTGAGGCGGCTTCGATTGACGGGGCAAGTCCGATACAGGTATTTTGGCATATCAAACTTCCCCTTATTAAATCGGTGATAGGCATGATTGGGATCCTTACTTTTGTCAATAACTTCAATGCCTTTGATGTGGTCTTCGCCATGGAAAACGCCAATGGAGCGCCGAATTATGCCACCGACCTTATCGGGACCCTGTTCTACCGGGTGGGCATTGCAGGGCAGCATCCAGTGGGGATTCCCGATCCGGGGATGGGAGCGGCTATTGCGACTATTACTTTTTTGGTGCTCTGTTTGGGGGTCATACCGACCCTGCGGGCAACCCAGGGGAGGGACTAAATGAAGGGTGCTTCGCTTGCACGGCAAAATCTCCATATTCCTGCTCATCTCATTTTGGGAATCTGGTCGTTGATCGTGATCTTCCCCCTGTGGGTAATGGTGATAAACTCGTTCAAAGATCGGCTTTCGATCTATCAAAACCCCTTTGGGCTTCCCAAAAAGTGGAATATCGCCAATTACGGGATGGTGCTCTCGGATGGCGATTTCCTGGTCTACTTCAAGAATAGTTTTATCGCGGTCGTTCTGTCCCTGATGCTCCTGCTCGTGACCGGCGCTCTCGCAAGTTATGGGCTGGCCACGTGGCGGGGTAAAATTTCCCGGGGCTTGTACTTTTTCTGCATAGCCGGTATGATGCTCCCCATCAAAATCGCCTCCATACGCCTCTTGGAACTGGTTAAAATGCTGGGCTTGCTGAATACGATCTGGGCGCTGGTTCCGATCTATGTGGCTATGGGCATACCGGTAGCCATATTCGTTTTAACCGAATTTATCCATGCTGTGCCCTATGAATTAACCGAAGCGGCCATTATCGACGGAGCAGGACGCTTCGGCATTTTTCTCCGGATCATCGCCCCCCTATTACGGCCGGCTATTGCCACCGTCGCTATTTACAACCTGGTACCTTTCTGGAACGATCTGTGGTTTCCCCTGATCTTCATCAGTGATGATCGGGCTAAAACCGTACTGCTAGGGGTAACACGGCTCTTCGGCCAGTATCAGACCGACTGGTCCAAGGTACTTGCCGTCCTGACCCTATCGGCTATTCCGGTTATTGCCCTCTATCTGGTCGCCAGCAAACAGTTTATTAAGGGTCTTACTGCTGGAGCGGTAAAAGGATAGGGGTGGAAAATGGCGCCCCCAAGTAATACCTGCTTTTTTGGCCTTTGGTACTTGCGGCTGTTTCAAAAGGTCCGATGGTAAAACCCCATTACCTAGGCCTAAACTTGACCCATATTTGTATTTATTGCCTGTTCTAGGACAGACCTTTCCCCAAGGAGTTTGCTCTTGGGGACAAACAGGGGAACCGCTACAGAACACGGGGCGAATTGGCGCTCCTTATCCGGGTGTAGGCACAAGGGGAAGCGGGAACAGGAGTAGAAAAGCGGTTTGGGCCTCCGCTTCCCTATAAGGGGGTCTGACCCGTATACCCCTATCCGCTTCCCCCCCAAGCTCCGCTTCAG
>JAIRLU010000278.1 GCA_031259215.1 Treponema sp.
TGACGTTCTATGGCGGGATTGTAAAACATCAGAGGTCTGCTAAATTTTGCCATTTTATCAAGGGAGTGACATTTTCCCTCGTGATTCTTAGGGGGTGACATTTTCCCTTGTTAATCACAATTTTATTTTTTATATTGACATCCTTAAAGAGCGGTATGATAATATTTAGAAAACAAATAATTGGAGGAATGTATGAAAAAGGTAAAGTACGCAGTATGTGCAGCTTTAGGAATGGCTCTTGCGGTAGGCAGTGTATTTGCAGGGGGCGGTGGTCAGCAGAGTGGAGGGGGCAGTCAATCCCAAAGCGGAGGGGGAGCCCCCGCTCAGGTAGCGAAGCACAAGGTTACGTTTGCAGGAACCGAAGCCGCCACCACGGGTCAAAGCCGTATGATGCAGGAGGTGGCAGATAAGCTGAATGCGACAGGCCGCTTTGATGCGGATGTTCAGGTCAACGGCGCCCTTTCCGGTGACACCGATAACCTGGTAACCCAGGCGAGAACCGGAGTCCCCTTGGTGGTCCCTTCTGATCCGGGCAGGCTGGCGAGCCAATTCAGCATCCCAGACCTCAATATCCTGATGGCTCCTTATGTGTTGACGGATATATCGGCTTTGGAGAAACTACCGGATACCCCGCTCTTCAAAGAGTGGCAGGCCAAGCTTGAAGCTCAGGGGATTTCCTTTGTGGCAGACATGTACAATGGTTTCCGTAGTTTCTATACCATCACTCCAGTTACGACCGTATCTAATCTCAGTGGTTTACGGATCCGCGGTTTTGGTAACAACATCGGTAATGCCCTTGCCAAGTACCTGGGCTTTGCGAATATTGGTATATCCTGGGGCGAAGTGCTTCCGGGTCTTCAGCAGAAAACCCTGGACGGCTGTGAGGTCCAGGTCGCCACGGCCTACGGTGCGGCTATCTACGAAGTTGCCAAGAACTTGGCTTTGACAAAGCACTATATGCTCCAGACATCTTTCGTCTGCTCCACTAGGCTGCTCAGCTCATTACCGGAAGCGGATAGGAAAGTGTTCCTGGATACCATCCGGGAAACCGCTCGGAAATACAGTGGGATTATTGCAGCAGAAGAAGATGGTTACTATCAGCAGATGAAAGACAAGGGAGTTACCATCACCGAAGTTGATCTGCAGGAATTCCAGAATGCTCTTGCACCACTCTACAGTAACAACGATCTGGGCTTCTCCCCAGGCCTCAAGGACCGTTTGTTCAGAGAATTGGGTCTTTAGTCTTAATTAACCTAAAGCCGGGGCGCCGTTCCCCGGCTATTTTCTCTTTAAGAGATACTATATGAGAAACCTATATCGGAGCCTATGCAAGGCAGAGGTAGTCATTTGCGGGATCGGGTTTATATTCCTGGTGGGGTTTGTTTTTTTGTCTGCCATCCTGCGGTTTTTTCGGATTTCCATGTCCTGGAATATTGATTTGGCGATGTTTTTACTCGCATGGACGGCTTTTCTAGGAGCGGACATCGCCTGGCGGAGCGGCCAGTTAGTGGGTATTGACATCGTAACCCGCCGCTTGCCCCAGGGTCTTAGAAAGATCATCGCCCTGGTGATCTATTTCATTATCCTAGTCGCCTTGGTGATCATCATTATATTTGGTATCAGCCTGGCAGTAACCGAACGGCTCCGCACATACCAGTCCATACCCATTCCGTATTCGCTGGTTACCCTGAGTATTGTGGTGACTGCCCTATCCATGATTTTCTCGACGATCCTCAAAATAAGGCGCGGCATTTTGAACTTCAAGGTAAACGCAACCGGGAATGAAATTCAGGGAGGTACCGAATGATCCTATTGCTTATCTGTTTTGTTGTTTTTTTGGTCCTGGGTATGCCCATCTCCTTTGTAATCGGCCTTGCAGGGTTCGCCTATTTTGCTTCCGTAAAATATCTCACTTTCGAGACCGCTACCCAGATGATTGTGGCTCAAAGCCAATCCTTTGCGTTCTTAGCGGTCCCTTTCTTTATCTTTGCAGGAAACTTGATGAACGTGTCGGGGATCACTGCCCGGCTCCTGAGCCTTGCCCGGCTCCTCACCAGGCGTATGTACGGCGGCACGGCCCAAATCTCGGTAGTGATGAGTACCCTCATGGGCGGGGTGTCTGGTTCTGCTACTGCCGATGCGGCTATGGAAACCCGGATCCTCGGCCCCGAGATGATGCGTATTGGGTACAAGAAAGGGTACATCTGCGCAGTGAACTGCGTAACTGCCCTCATTACCGCTACCATTCCCCCCAGCCTGGGGCTTATCATTTTTGGCTTTGTAGGAGAGGTTTCCATAGGCCGGCTTTTTGCTGCAGGGCTCATTCCCGGTATTTTGATGATGTTCTTTCTTATGGCCACCACTTCCTTCACCTGCCGGTTCTATAAATTTGACCCCCCCAAGAGGGATGCCCCCCGACTGAGTATGGGGGAAATAGCGGAGAACCTGAAAGAGTCCATTTGGGCGCTGCTGTTCCCGATTATCCTCATCGTGGGAATCCGCTTCGGGGTGTTTACCCCCTCGGAATCCGGGGCCTTCGCCGTGGTGTATGCGCTCCTCATCGGTAGATTTGTCTACAAGGAACTGACCTGGAAGAATTTCAAACAGGCCCTCATCACCACCTTAAAAGATAACGGCGCTATCATGCTGATCATCGCCATGTCCGGCCCTTTCAGCTACGCCATCACCTGGGTAAAACTGCCGATAGCCCTCAGTAACCTAATCTTTGGCATCACTGAAAATCCCCAGGTCTTAGTGCTCATCATGCTGGGCTTCCTTTTCATCACCGGCATGTTTGTAGACAGCAATGTAAACTTCCTCCTTTTAACGCCTATCTTCTTGCCCATGGTAAAGCAGGTCGGCATTGATCCGGTACACTTCGGGGTGCTCATGGCGACCGTAGTTACCCTGGGGGTGATGACCCCGCCGATTGGCTCTGCCCTCTATACGGTGTGTGGTATCATTGACTGTCCACCAGAGGAGTATACCAAATTTTCCTTACCCTTCATGGGTGCGGTGCTGTTGGAACTGGCGATTTTGGTATTCCTCCCTCATATAGTCCTGTGGATTCCCAATATGATTTTCGGTTAAGGTTCGGTTTCTCTGGAAGCTACACTCCTTTACCCGGTGGAGTTTATGGTTTTTGTATCACTGCCCGAATACCGGTGAGTTTGTTCTTTTAGGCGGGTTGGGGTGGGGAGGAATAGGTGCGGCGGTTTCAACAGGTGCAGTTTTGAAACCGCCTCAGGTTTTGTTGTGTAATAGAGAGGTTACGTTATAGAGAGGCTACGTTAAGGAGGATACATGGAATTTGAAGCCGCTCAGGTCGGATTTTTGTCGATTATTCCACCGGTTATAGCTATATCCTTGGCCCTTATTACCAAGGAAGTGATCTTTTCGCTGCTGCTGGGAATCATGGCGGGAGTGGGAATCTACAGTTTTGCAATGGGACTCGGGTTCACCGGTATCTTCAGTACCACCATAGACCTGATGATTACCCAGGTGGGAAATAATGCATCCATGATCATTTTTATTGCCCTCCTCGGGGCTTTGGTGGCCCTCATCACCCGTGCAGGAGGTTCCAGGGCGTATGGGTCCTGGGCCTCCCAGAAATTAAAATCCCCTCAGAGTGTAAGTCTCGTTACGGCGCTCTTGGGGATCATCATCTTCATAGATGACTATTTTAACTGCCTCACGGTGGGAACGGTTATGAAGCCGGTTACCGACCGGTATAAGATTTCCCGGGAAAAACTGGCCTATATCATTGATGCCACTGCGGCGCCGGTCTGTATCATTGCTCCTATTTCTTCCTGGGCGGCGTCGGTTATTTCTTACTATCCTACCAAGACGGGGATCACCGGGATGCAGGCATTCGTGGGTTCTATTCCGATGAACCTCTATGCGGTCCTCACCTTGGTCATGGTCATTATGTTAAGCCTTCGTAAAAACGGGGACTTTGGCCCTATGGCAGCGGCCCAACAATGGACCCGTCAAGATAGAAAGACCGGGGCTGAACAAGCCGGGGCTGTAGAGGATGAGATTGCCAAGCTCCAGGTCTCAGATCAGGGTAAGGTTAGGGATCTGCTTGTTCCCGTATTCTTCTTGGTCTGTTTTTCTATTCTGGCTATGCTTTTCTACGGCGGCTATGGGGATGGGAAGAGCCTGGCCGCTGCTTTTGGGGATACCGATGCAGGTGCTGCCCTTTCCTTGGGAGGCTTTGCAGCCCTTTTTATTACTTTTTTTCTTTTTGTTCCCCGGAGACTGATAGGTTTCAGGGAATTCTTTGCCACCCTTACCGCGGGAATGCGGTCTATGGTAGGGGCGCTCATCATCCTCGCTTTGGCATGGACCATCAGCGGCGTCTGCCGGGACCTCTTGTTGACCGGCAGCTATGTGGCGGGCCTGGTAGAACGGTCTCAGTTGCCTATCGCCTTTATCCCGGCCCTGATGTTCCTGTTTGCGGCAGGGCTCGCCTTTGCCACCGGTACTGCCTGGGGAACCTTTGGTATCCTCATCCCTATTACCATCAATGTATGCGATATTGTAGCCCCCCATCTTTCGATAACCTCCCTGTCCGCAGTGCTGGCAGGGTCTGTTTTTGGAGACCATTGTTCACCCATTTCAGATACCACCATTCTTTCCTCTACCGGGGCCGGGTGTAAGCATATTAACCACGTGGCCACCCAGATTCCCTATGCCCTTACGGTAGCGGTGATTTGTTTCATTGGGTATATCATTGCAGGCTTTACCGCGGGCTTGGGCTTCAGCCTAAGCGTGGCCATCACCCTCCCGGTCTGCCTGGTCTTGCTGGTGATAGCCCTGCTCCTCTTGCCCGGCTTATTGTAGCAGCAGGAAGGGAGTAAGCTCCCGGCAGGGAGGAGGGAAGCAGCCCAGGGACGCCCGTCCCTGGGCTTTGTCATGTTATAGGTTCAGTGAAAAAAAGTACCCCCCAGAGGTGGGGAGATTGACGTTATGGTACGGGTGTGCTACAATGGTTTCATATAAAAGAGGAGCCTGGGCCTCTGGAGACCGGGGAAATGCTCTTATCCATAAGGCCCGTGCAGGAGGCTTGTTAATGATTTACGTCTTTACCCCCCCCTCCCCCCCCAACAACACACACAGTATATTTTTCTAAGCCTAAGTATATATAGACTGCTTGTTCTTTACGGTTACCGAGGTTCTATAAAAAATAGCAGAGCTGCGGACCAGGCAGGAAATCTGTTTCATCGGATAATCTCACTGCTTCTCAATAAGGTATCCCTTATAGCCCCTGCTTTTCTGCTGTTGATACCAGAGGTTCTCGTCCCGGCAGGGAGCCGGAATGTTGAAGATGGGTATAACCGCGTCGCGGTTGCCATATAGACGGAAAAGCCCCAGGTTACCCTCTGCCTTGCCCGGGTCGGGTAATCTCGAGGCTTTCCGTACACAGTTTTTTTACTTTTTTTAAGGAGCGAAGAAAAATTATGCGTCAAAAGACATGGTTTTTCAAGGGTCTGCTGGGCGT
>JAIRLU010000057.1 GCA_031259215.1 Treponema sp.
TCTGCGAATGAATGCTCTGTATCCGAATAATTCGTGAACATGAGCGTTCCTTCGCAGACCCTTAGGATTCCATCGAACCCCTATTTAGTATTGGGCAATACGCTTGCCAGATAATTTGATAAGACCGTACCGTACGTATCGTTGATCTTTTTTTCTGCGGCTACTACTGCCCGATTTTCCGCTTCCGAAAAAGAGATGTGTCCTTCCCGTCCGTTGATATTAAAAGGCAAGAGCACACTGGCATCTCTCGTATCAATAAGATTTGCTTCGATAGCATACCGGGTAAATTTATTTTGCTGGTTGGGAAGCTCCACCGGGGAAAAGTTAACCCGCACTTGCAGCACATACCGGGAGTCAGTACCGCCGCTCCTGAATCCCTGCTTGGTAAACACGGAAGCAAAGGCATCTTTGATACGATTGGAACGGTCATCTATAACCTTTACCTCAATGGGAATACTTTTGGTCAGGTTCATCGCTTCCAGGCGATAATTATCCCCGTTCTTGATATTCCCCGATCCAATACCTGAAGGACCGCCCACAATGGTTAAAACATTGGCATACAGTCGATTCACATCCGCAATGGTCGCGGCAAACTGATACCGGGAAAATCCATCCAAGCTCTGCTTCTCCTCAAGGGACATAGCAATGAGATCTTGAATGATCCGTTCATTGGACTGGATCATATCAGTGTAGAGTTTTGATGCTTTTGCCTTCTCTAACACCGCTACCGCATAATAGGTGTTTTTTTTACTATCAACCCATACATCTTCGATTTCCGCGCCGATAAGGGCATCCATTTCAGCGGAGGTCTTGATGGCATTTTGCACCACCGTATTCTCGGAGACCGTAACTACCCCTTTGGAAACTGCTTCTGAATAGCTGGTGCTCGTTTTTAAGTTCGCTTGGACCGATTGACCAAAAACCGCCACCAGTCTTCCCAGGGCATCTTTCTCCGCTTGATTGCGGTCAATCCCATACCCCACCGCAGTAACAAAGATGTTTTTGTCATACACTGCATCTGGAGAGGAAACCCAGGCAGGTTCTTTCCCCTCCCTGACTTTTACAGGAGCGGAAGCAGCGGGGGGTCCCCCTTGGACGGGGGCGTTTCTACCCTCCATCGCAGCAACCGCAACCTGGGCCGCAGCAACTGCATCATCCTCCCGGGACGGCTCAGGACTGCTGGCACAATCGATAAGGACTGCTACCCCCAATACCGCGAGGTACTTTATTTTAAACATACAACCTCCACTAAATTAAGCTGGTCCTCCCGGACCGTTATCGTATTATCAAATGAACCGATCCGTCCGCCACTTGCCCCATAGTAATGAATGGTAAAGGAATAGGTACCCGGATCTAGGGTAATACCTCCTACATAGGCCTTAGCAGGAAAATACCGGGAGATCCGTAAATCTGCCTGTTCACTGGCCTCGGCAAAGACTTGCGTCCCCAAGCTGAGGATACTGAGCAGTAAACTCGTACTTCCATCGGTCTCTGACGCGGCGGCGTCAAGGGCAGATGAAGTTACCCCTTTAATGGTAGCCCGGATCACCGCCTTGAGGTATATCAGGTTGACCTTTTCTTTGAAGGTTTCCCGGGCCACTGCTTCCATATCTTCCAGTAAGGCCAGGTCAAAGCGGTTCCCATCATCAAAAACTACCTCAATCTTGTGTACCTGGGAGGGACGATTCACCATGACCGGCAAGGCAATCTTGATATACCGGAAATCAGGAAGGGGTATCCGTATTACCTCTTCGGTTTTAATCGGAGATAAACCGCTGAACCCAATCACATTAAGCCGGGCCTTTCCCGGAGGAATCCCCAATTCCTCATCTAGGGACGGGGGCAGGGGATAGGCATATACGGAAGGAGCATTGACAAAAGCCACCTTGAGTTGTTCCCCATCAATCCGGGCATCGTCATAGTTCCCTATAGCCCGGTAAAACAGCATTCCCAGGTAACGAGCTAGGGCGGAGTCTGAAAATTGTGTCGATGCTTCAGGGTTCGACGGAACAGTACCCCCTTCTACCAGGGCTTTTTCCTGCAGATTGGTCCGAAGTTCTCCGTATTTTGAGGCCAAAAACCGCAATTTATTGTTCATCCGCCGAATCTCCACCAAGGCGTCTTCGAGCTTATGGTTATGGTAGTAGTTGAGGGCGTTAAAGACATTGATATAAATATCTTCGTAATCCTCTCCATCGTATTCCTTGGTTTTATCATTCAGCAAGTAAGAACCAATTTCCATGGTTATACTTTTAGTAAATGCCTCTTCTATAGCCCGTTCTCCTTCCTGAAGGAGCTGGGTAGAATCATCGTATTCTTCCGCATAATGGGCGAGCATTCCCTTATCCAGGTAATAAAGGATGGCATCTTTATCCCGGTAGATAGCTTTTTTATCTTTTTCAAGCATGGCTATACCGGTCTGATGATCCCCCTGCTCCACCGCGGTGTCAATCTTGAGGTAGGGGTTTCCCGTGGCGCAGGAAAGACAAAACAAGATCCCTATAAAAAAAATAGAAAACAGGGAAAAAAACGACCTCCCTTTTAGGGATCCTTTTAACTGCACGACAACCCCCTTATAAAAACTATAGGCGAATCAGAAAATCCCGAGCTTTAGAGCTTTGCCTTCGGCCTTTTGATGATCTTCTTGATTTCGCTATTCTGATCCAGCCATAACCGGGTGTTTGTTTCGATGTTGGTCATTTCCGCGCTCACAAAATAGGTTCTCGTGGCGGTATTACCCGCACCGTCAATGATGGTTTTAACTGACCCGGTGAGGAGGAAATCCGCTCCGGTTTCATTCCCCAAGGCCGCGGCAGTATCTTCGCTCGCATTACCCTGCTGATCCTGCCGTTCGGCCCGAAGCTCACTCCGGGTCGCTCCTCCGGCGACAAAATCCGCTCTTCCACTGTTAAATATGACGACTTCCATGGTACTGGCAATGATAGAGGTATCAATATGTTCATCGCTGTCATTTTTAAAAGTACCGACCAGGACTCGAGGGAGTCTGCCGAGCTGGGCGGTGGCCTGCATGACCCGGGGAGAATCAAGACAGCCTTTAATGAGACTATCACAGACGATCCTGACATCCGTATCATTCCAATACCCGCTTAAATCGGTCTGCGTATCCGCATCAACCCGGGTAACCTTGGGGTTGGAGCTACACGCGGATATAACCGTCATAAGTACGCTGCCGATAAGCAGCCCCATAAATCTTTTCATTACCTTCTTCTCCATAAAAAACTCCTGTTGGTTTTTTGTTTGAGCCGATTTCACCTCTCGCTTAGTTTTGAAACCGCCTTTGCAAAAGCGACCTGCAGGTTCGCTTTTGCAGATAAAAACTACGGTTGCTGTTTCAAACCGTTAGTTTTGAAACAGCCTCGTTTGTATAAACTACTATACTTAGTTCTTTTATTTTCTGTCAACCCTGAATGCTGCCTCATGGAAAATAACCCTCTAAGAGCCAATGCCTCATGGTGAAAGGGTTACCCTATCAATACAAACAAAGCCCGCCTTGAGGGTAACCTTATAAGGACAAAAGCCCCACTAAACCAGGACCGCCAGGCTGGATCCATTTTTTACTGGGCCCACCCGTCCCCTTGACCTATACGTACCAGTACGATCTATCATACACCATATACTAGGACTCTCGAATAGGGGAGTACCACGGGAAGGAACGGTACCGTAATGAAATTTGATGGGTTTCATCATATTGGTCTCTGGGTCAAGAACGCTGAACAGAGCCTCAACTTTTATACGAATGGCCTGGGAGGGAAGCAGATATTCAGCTTTCCCCTGGGGGATGGAGAAAAGACCATCTATCTGGTGGATCTGGGGAATAATGCAGTGGTGGAGATCATCCCCCAAGGTACTGATGAGGCGGAACGCCAGGCCCGATGGGCCCACGTGGCGATCCGGACCGATGATACCAGAGCAGCTTATGAGCGAGCCCTCAAGGCCGGTGCTGAATCCAGCATAGCTCCTCAGGATCTAAACCTAGGTACCCTGCCGGTGTGCAATGCCTTCGTACGGGGTCCTGATCATGAACTCATCGAATTTTTCCAGGTTCTATAAGGGGAGGCTGGTTTAAAAGTCAAATCTTGAACCCCCTTATGCATAAGGAGTTGCTATGTATACGAGTCAATTAAAAACCGTACTGTGTTACGGTGATTCTAATACCTGGGGCTACAATCCCCATACCGGTGGCCGTTATGACCACAAAACCCGCTGGCCCATGGTTTTGAAGTACTTACTCAACCTGGGCTGTCCTGAAGATGATCCTGCTTTTTGGGTGGTGGAGGAAGGGCAAAATGGCCGAACCAGTTGTCGGGAAGATCCGGTAGAGGGGGATCGAAACGGACTGCGTCAGCTCATCCCTATTCTGGAAAGCCATAAGCCCCTGGATCTCGTAGCGGTGCTGTTGGGAACCAATGACCTCAAGCCCCGCTTCAACCCGCTTCCTTACGACATAGCCTGGGGGGTACAGCGGGTTGTCGCGGCTATTCAGGATTCCTGTACTGGCCCGAATGACCAAAGTCCCCAGGTTCTCATGATTTGTCCCCCGCCCACGGGAGATGCTCCGGGGTTTAAGCATATCTTCGGGGATACGCAAGCGCTTTCAAAGAAGCTCGCTCCCTTGTACCGGGAATTTGCCCTAGAGCGGGGTGCGGCCTTTCTTGATGCGGGCAAAGTGATTCAAACCAGCAAGGCTGATGGTATTCACCTGGATGCGGAGGCCCATCGGAAACTGGCGGAAGCAGTAGCAGAGATAGTTAAGGAGAAATTGGGAGTAGCTCACCGGGTATGCTGAGCATGGCCTTATAACAAACCATGTTTATTCCACCCTATACTGGACAAGCGAGCGCTACGACGGAAGGATAAATGGTTGTTTAAAAAATTAAAAGAAAAAGGAAAAGAAATAACTCAGAATCTATCAGTATTATATATTGCATATAAACGAAAAGAGGTTCCTATAATTGCAAAGATACTAATCATAGTAGCGATAGTTTATGGACTATCGCCAATAGACCTAATACCTGATTTTATACCTGTATTAGGTTGTTTGGATGATTTAATCATATTGCCATTGTTAATATATTTATCAATAAAGATTATTCCAAATAATATCTTGGAAGCATGCAAGGAAGAAGCAAAAGAAATAATAATTAATGGAAAATATAAAAAATGGTATTACGGGATACCGGTAATGATAGTTTTGATAATAATTGGAGTAATACTAGTGAAAAATATATTGGAGAACATCTACTAATAAATAGAATAACCCGCGCCGCCCTCACTCGCATGTGGAGACACGAAATCCTAGGGTTTCTATGGTGTCGTCAAACCGTAGGTTTGCTACAGCCGGAACGTTATGCAAAATGGGAGATAAAATTTCTAAAGATATTTGAAAAAAATATTGACAATATCTTAGTAATTCTTGTGAGTCGCAACTTTTAGGCGGTTTTGTAGAGAAAAGCATCGGTACGCATGGACTCAATAATATCACCGAATACCCTCAAACGCTTCAATTTAGGTAAAAACAGGTGAAAATCCTCAGAAACTACCTGTTTCGTTACCCATAGCGACGGG
>JAIRLU010000083.1 GCA_031259215.1 Treponema sp.
CCTGAAGGAACGGAAATTATGCAGATTAATTACCACTGTCCACAAGTTAAGAATTATTGTCCACAGATTACACGGATTTTTGCACCAAGATTCCCTTTAATCTGTGAAAATCTGCGTAATCGGTGGACCTTTTTTGTTCCTCTTTTCTTAACTTGTTGACAGTGGATTAAGTACTAATTCGCGTCAATTTGCGTAAATTGCGGACTAAAGTCCGGCAGACTAAAGATGCCCAGGGAAAAAAGATTGAAACCGCCTCTCAATGTCGCCGATGAGTTTGTACTCAATAGAGTCTACCAGTGCAGCCCGGCTGGCCTCGATAATATCCTCAGAAACCCCGACGGTGCTCCAGGTATTTACCCCGTCTGTGGATTCGATAAGCACCCGGACTTTGGCAGCACTGGCGTCTTTACCGTCAATGACCCGGACCTTGTAATCCGAAAGCCGAACCTGTTCCAGTTCAGGGTAAAAATGCTTCAGCCCCCGGCGGAGCGCGCCGTCCAAGGCGTGGACAGGCCCGTCTCCTTCGGCAGCGGCGATTTCATACTGACCCTCTACCCAAACCTTCGCCCACGCATGAGCACAGGCAAGGGACCCTCCGCTGGGATGCTCGCTCACCACCCGATAGGCTTCGATCTTGAAAAGGGGCTTGTATTTACCCAATTCCTGGCGAACCAGAAGCTCAAAACTGGCGTCTGCTCCCTCAAATTGCCAGCCTTCCGCTTCCAAAGTCTTGAGCCGTAACGCCAAGGCCGCGGTAATCGGATGATCCTTGGAAATAGTGGGGTCTATTTTCTTGGCCCGTTCAGCAATGGCGGATCTGCCTCCTACCTCGCTCATAAGAAAATGCCGATCATTCCCCACTAAGCTGGGATCAATATGCTCAAAAGACCGGCGGATCTTGAGGATTCCATCGGCATGCATCCCCGCTTTATGGGAAAACGCATGTGCCCCCACGTAAGGCATGGTGTCAGGCACTGCCACATTGGCAATCTCCCCAACCCGGTGGCTCAACTCAAAAAGCCGTTCCAGTTTCCCCGGAGGAAGACAGGGAAGCCCCAATTTCAAGGCGATACTGGGGATTACCGCCGCAAGGCTCGTATTGCCGCACCGCTCCCCAAATCCCAAGAGGGTTCCCTGGACATGACGGCATCCTGCTTGCACCGCCGTGAGGGAACACGCGCTGGCCATATCCGCATCATTATGTGCATGGATACCTACCAGCGGAGCAGTTTGAGCCCCCCCGGTCAGCCCCAAAGCCGCACCAGTCCCCCGGGCAATACAATCGGGAAAGTTGCCTCCATTGGTATCGCAGAGCACGATCCGATCCGCCCCGGCTTCCAGGGCCTCCTTCAGGGTTGTAAGGGCATATTCAGGATTGGCTACCCAGCCGTCAAAGAAATGTTCCGCATCGTAGATTACGGTTCGGCCTTGTTCCTTGAGAAAAGCCACGGTCTCCGCAATCATGGCCCGGTTCTCCTCAAGACTCACCCCCAGCACTTCGGTTACATGGAGATCCCAGCTTTTCCCAAAGATCACCACCGTTTCAGTGGCCGCATCCAAGAGGCTTTGCAGGTGGGGATCCGCTTCCGGGGAGATACCCTTTTTCCGGGTTGCCCCAAACGCGCACAGCCGGGCATGGCCGAGGGTGATCCCTGCCGCGAGGCGGAAGAATTCCATATCCTTGGGGTTGCTCCCAGGATTCCCCGCCTCAATCCAGGTAATCCCCAGTTCATCTAAAGTCTGAACCAGGGAGAGTTTATCCTGTACGGAAAAACTGATCCCCTGTCCTTGAGCGCCGTCTCTGAGGGTGGTGTCTAATAATTCAACCTCGATGGTTTCTTCCTGCTGCACGATTCCTGTTCTCCTGATAAGCCGGATCCCATCGGCTCTCCTGTGGATTAGTCCTTGATATTGTACTTTCTTCGGAATCGTTCGATGCGGCCGGCAGTATCCACCAGTTTTTGTTTACCCGTAAAAAAGGGATGGCAGGCGGAACAAATCTCGATCTTCATATCCTTAGCAGTAGAACGGGTCTCGATGACATTCCCACACGCGCAGGTAATCTTGGCCGGTGCATATTTAGGATGCATTTTTTCTTTCATATCCTCGTATCCTATCCTTGTCCTTAAAATCCTTGTCCTTACAACAGAAAAAGAACCTCAATCTATACCGGCGATTCCCGTATTCATAGATTTGAGGAACGCTTCATTATTCTTGGTTTTCTTCATCCTGTCAACCAGCAGTTCGATGATCTCGATGTCTTCCATGGGGTTGATAACCTTGCGGAGGATCCAGATCTTCTGGAGCTCCTCCTCGGTCAACAAGAGTTCCTCTTTCCGGGTCCCCGACTTCTTGATGTTTATCGCGGGGAAGAGCCGCCGGTCTGAGAGCCGCCGGTCCAGGTTAATTTCCAGGTTACCCGTCCCTTTAAACTCCTCAAAGATAACCTCGTCCATACGGCTTCCGGTTTCCACCAGGGCCGTAGAAATGATGGTGAGACTCCCCCCTTCCTCAATGTTCCGGGCCGCTCCAAAAAAACGCTTGGGCTTATGCAGCGCATTGGAATCCACCCCTCCAGAGAGGATCTTCCCCGAGGTAGGAATGGTCTGGTTATAGGCCCGGGCAAGCCGGGTGATGGAATCCAGCAGGATCACCACGTCCTTCTTGTGTTCCACCAGACGTTTGGCCTTTTCCAAGACCATCTCCGTTACCTGTACATGCCTTGAGGCCTGCTCATCAAAGGTGGAGGAAATAACCTCTGCCCGGACGGTTCGTTCCATGTCGGTAACTTCCTCAGGCCGCTCATCAATGAGCAGTACAATCAGGTACACCTCAGGATGGTTCTTGGTGATGGCATTGGCGATCTTCTGCATCATAAGGGTCTTCCCTGTTCGGGGAGGCGCCACGATGATGGCCCGCTGGCCTTTACCAATCGGGCAAAACAGATTGATAATCCGGGTGGAAACATCTTCACTAAGGGTTTCCAGGTCCAGTTTTTGATTGGGATACAAGGGGGTGAGGTTATCAAAAGGAATTCGGTTCTGAGCCACTGAAGGATCGTCATAGTTGACCGTCTCTACCCGGAGCATGGCAAAAAAACGCTCCTGCTCTTTGGGACTGCGGATTTGACCATAGACCGTATCTCCGGTTTTAAGGGCAAAAAGCCGGATTTGGCTGGGACTGATATAAATGTCGTCCGGCCCGGGGAGGTAGGAATTCTGGGGGCTTCGCAGAAACCCGTAACTATCCGGGAGTATTTCCAGCGATCCATAGGCGTAGATGATGCCTCCCCGTTCCGTATGGGCCTTGAGGATGGTAAAGACGATCTCCTGCTTTTTCAGGGACATCATATCTTCATGAGAAATATTATAACAGGCCGCGAGTTCCCGCAGATCTATCATGTTGAGCCTAATAAGTTCATTGATACAGAGTCGAGGTTTGCTGTTATCCTGATCCAAACGAGGTTCAGGTTTACCGTAAATGTCCGGCATGGAAGGCAGGTTCTTAGGTAAGGCCGGCAAGGGCAGCACCGGAGCAGCATCAAGAGGAGGAATAGGAATAGCCCCGCCGGAACTTCCCGAAGCGGTGTTACGGTTGCGGCCCCGGGTTTTAACGGGAGCCGTATCTGCCACCGGGGTTTCTTCTGGGATTCCCCCTTCAGAATGCGTCCCCGATTCCGAACGGGTTCGGTACGTCCGCTTAGACTTGGCCCGTACTACGAGGCGGCCGTTTGGACGCTCCCCATTGTCTTCATTCAACACCTCCTCGTCCCGTAATTCCTCAGCAACCAAGGGGGGTTCCCAATCCCTGGTTTCCGAAACTGCAGGTTCAAGCGTACCCACCCCTTCGAAAGACCGTACCAGGGATTCAGCTTTTTCTGTACCACTTCTGCTAAGCAGAGCAGGTTCCCGATCAAAAGCCATTAATTCTTCATGTTCTGTTGTTTCAATTTTCCGACTTCTCCGTACTATTGCCATTGATGTACACCACCTATTTATTATTTTTCTGTATAACCTGATTTTTTATCTATTTTGTCCTAGGCGAACAAAAAACGAGCGTTTATTTTTTTTAATACCCCGAGATTTCAGTGCTATTCATTTCCTGTAAGATGAGTATGTTTCATTTGAAGGATTAAACTTGTATTTAAGGATATTACAAACCGGTTCAAGATTTCATTACCCTATGCCTTTACTATAGTTGGTATCCCTTCTTCTGTCAATCTATTTACCATAAATGAAACGTCTGAGCTTGTTCCAAAACTCGGTTGGTTTTGGACAAGCTCTTGGAAAAACCGGTCAAAAGCCCGGTTTTTCCGCTAAATCTAAAGAAGCTGTTCCAAAAACTGAAGTTTTGGAACAGCCTCGCCTAGTACCCTTTTACGGGAGCGAAAGTCGACGGATGAGTTCTTTTATGACAGTCCCTGCGGCAGCACTACGCACCTCTTGCCGGGAACCGGTATACTGAAAAACGGTAGCCTGCACTTCCATTCCCCGTACCGCCGTAGCTATCCACACGGTTCCCACCGGCACCGGGCTGCCATCCCCTTCCGGCCCTGCCAGGCCGGTTATCGCAGCGGCTATATCAGCGCGGCTTCGTTGGAGCGCGCCCTGAGCCATAGCACAGGCAGTTTCCCTGCTTACCGCCCCATATCGACAGAGGATACCTGCATCTAAACCCAACATGGCGATTTTGGCGGCTCCTGTATAGGAAACATAAGAACCCCAGAATACCCTGGAGGCCCCCGGAACCTGGGCTAAAAGGTCTGCTACCAATCCTGCAGTACAGGACTCTGCCAGCACTATGGTCTTGGAAGCAGCAGATAAACGGCTAATCACCTCTTCTGCATCACCCATGAGTTCTCTGCAATTCCGCTTTAATCTCTTGAGTGGGCCGTGAAAATATTTCTACCTCCTCCTCTACTTGGGTCATCGTACATTGGCCTTCAAACAGAACCCCATCGGCAATCCGTAAGCGGGAAGCGATCAGGTCTCCCCGGACTTCTGCTCCGGGAAACATATCGATCTTATCCACTGCATGTACCGGAGCCACCACGGTTCCATACACCGTGAGGGAACTTACCGAGATAGCATCCGCCTCAACCACCGCGCCCTTATCCACAATCAACGTACCCTGGGCTTCGATAGTTCCCTTAAATCGTCCCCGGATGCAAAGGGTTTCGCTAAATTTCAAATATCCGTCAAATCGAGTACCTACTCCAAACGTAACCATCCGGGAACCATCTTTTCTTTTTCCTTCTGTATTAGACATATCCTACCTTTTTCTGCCGCCTTTACAAGATCCTATGCCCTTGGTCGTGTTCTTCATGTTGCATCCCGGATACCCGGATCTTCGGGGCGCCCCTAATACTGGAGGCTTCGGCCCTGATTTTCCTGTACCATAAATCCAGGGGTACTTTTTTTTATATCCTCCCATTGAAGGAGCGTTTTCTCAATATAGGCATCTAATTCAGCAATCTGCTTTCTCATCCCTTGGCTCTTGTCCCGTACGAGTTGCAGCAACCGGGAGAAGTCCTGCTCAGAAGTTTTGGAATGATCCCTCCCTTCCTGGGATGAGAAAGCTATTCCCCAAGGGGCAATCTGAGCAATAGCATCGTCTAAGGCGTCAATCGTGTGTATAAAATCCGTTAAATTAGCTTGTATGTCGGTGCTTAATTCTTCTGCCAGGCTCAAATAGGACTCCCGCATCCGGATACGGGTAACCACTTCCCGATTACGCAGCAGTGCCCGGATCCGCACCAGCACCTCAGAAAAATTAAAGGGTTTGGTGATATAATCATCCACCCCCAATTCAAAAGCCTCGACTGTATCTTTCACATCATCCAACGCAGAAAGCATAATAATAGGAATTTCCTGAAGTTGGGGATCCCCTTTTAGGGCTTTCGTACACTCCCACCCAGACATCCGAGGCATGATATTATCCAGTATGATAAGATCCGGATAAAAACACCGTGCCTTTTCCAGCGCCTCCACCCCATCTGCTGCTTTTTCTACAATAAACCCAAGCTTGGTAAGCATGACTTCGAAGAACTCAAGGGTTATAATTTCATCATCCACAATGAGTATCTTCTTATGGGAATTCATATCTTCCTTCCTTTCGAACAAGCCTGCAGCACCTCATCTCGTTTATTTTCCTATGACGTTCATGCAATTGTCAATCCACAGGCATCTCTTTTTTGATATGCTTCAGTATACTCCCTCCTACACCAAGGATCAACAGGATCCCTGCGGCAGCAGCACACCCCCGAGGCAAAAAATCCCCATACTGGGTATACCACGAATCCCGGGTAATCACCGGAACCTGGACCGTCAACTGGGTTTCAACGAAAGGTTCCGCCATGGCTATAATGGCGCCATTGGGATCTATGGCGCAGGTTTGGCCCGACGCAGTGGATCGAACCATAGCCCTCCGGTTTTCCACTGCCCGAAACAGGGCCATAGCAAGATGCTGCATCTGAGCCGGGAGACTGTTTGACCAGGCATCATTGGAAAGGTTCACGATAAGTTCCGCCCCATTCCGCACAAAATCCCGGGATAAATACCCAAAAGTATCCTCAAAACAGATGGGGCTGGAAAACTTCAGTCCATTAACGGTAAACACCGTGGCCTCATCCCCCTGCTCCCAAAAATGGGTATCTGCATTCTCCAGGGCCTCATAGATCAGGGGAAGCTGTTTTTTATAGGGGAAATGCTCAGTAAACGGTACCAGATGCAGCTTACGATACACCCCGGTAATGGCCCCCCGATCAAAAACCATGACCGCATTATAATCAATCCGGTGATCCCCTTGCGGGTTCTTGGCCGGATCCTTCCGGGCATCATCGTTTCCAATGACAAAGGGTACTTCCTGCGCAGATACGTAATCCATCAGTTCCTTCACTAAAGTATAGGATGGCGGATCGTCTCGATAGGTGATATGCCAGTAAATTCGAGGAACAAACGCCGTCTCAGACCATACTACCAGATCCGGCTTGGGATCTGCCCTGAGGGCCTCATCAGAGAGCCGTTTTAAGACCTCATAATTTTTCCGGTATTCCTTAATGCCTCCCCGCCAAGGATCCGTATTATGCTGAATCAAGGCTATCCGTACCGAGGGAGCATCAGCATAGGCTATCTGAGCGGTATATCCATAAACCACCGTACCAATTACGGCCCCAAGCCATAGGATTCCCCATACCCTTTCCTGCCTCAAGAAACGCTTAAGGCGCTCCCCCCACGGCGCTCCTCCCGCCTTTTCTATATAGGCTATAGCCGCAGCTAACCACGCTGAGGGAAACACCACCAGCAGGGAAACTCCCCAGACCCCGAATATATCAGCGATCTGGATAAGCGGAATCAAGCGCCACTGGGAATATCCTGTAATACCATAGGGGTACCCTAAAAAACCCTGGGTACGAACGTATTCAAAACTCATCCATAGCAGCACCTGGAGCAGATACCCCCGCCGAGGGAAAAGGACCACCCCTAATTTCAGGAGGGGAAACAGGATCATAAAAAACACCAGGTAAATGATCCCGACGATTAACCCAGCAAGAGGATGAAAGACGTTTAACCAGTAGTTAAAAAGGCCGTATGCACTATACCCATAAAGCGCGCCCCAGAAACAGGAACCAATCCACCCCTCTCGATAGCTCAGCCAAAATACCGGCACATAGGCAATCCATGCCAATACAGGTAAACCCTCGTTCCATATAAGATTAGGAAACCCCCCGGCAAATAACACTGCCCCCAACAGCACTGCCCCTAAAGGGATAAGCCCCTTGGGTAGTATCCGCTTCCAAGCTAGAGTTCCAATCATGTAATCCTAGTAAGGATATTCTCCATAGGCTTCTGTATCCTTAGAATCAGATACCCCTCCTAAATTCCATAGATCCTGCTTTAATTTTCTTCCCGGTCTGAAGGTAACTGCCCCGTGAGCCTGCACCGACAAGATCGCTCCGGTTCTGGGATTTCTTGCCTTTTCCCTGCCCTTTCTCATTTTAAATTCAAAGGTCCCAAATCCCCGCAATTCCAGGGTTGCCTCTTCCATGAGGGCAGACTGTATAGCATTCAGAAAACTCTCAATAACCGTTTGTACCTCTTTACGATCCACACCGGTCTTATGATGCACCGAATCAATTAGATCAGCTTTGGTATACTTTTTCTCTGTCATAAAACCCTCAATCCATTTCCCTTTAACCAATCATCCTACCCGGGTATGCACCAGGTATGCTCCCGGCCCTGGGGTAGTCCTGCTTACTGCGCTGTTGCAGCTTGGTTAATAGTATTAAAGAACCGCTGCATCCTTGACTTTTTACGGGCTGCGGTGTTTTTCTTGATAATTCCCTTCCGGGCAGCGGTATCAATTTTTTTGATCATCTCTTTGAGCGCCGCCCCTGCTTCAGTAAGCTCTTTTTTTTGAACGAGAACCGTAAATTTCTTGGTGATAGTCCTGACGGAACTTTTTACCGCCTTATTCTTGATACGCCGTTCTTCACTCTGTCGATGCCGCTTGAACGCGGAACTGTTTTTGCCTGTCAAAGGAAAATCCTCCT
The DNA here is from genome assembly GCA_031259215.1 of Treponema sp. Taxonomy (GTDB): domain Bacteria; phylum Spirochaetota; class Spirochaetia; order Treponematales; family Breznakiellaceae; genus JAIRLU01. Next base: position 8,552 of record JAIRLU010000083.1, read on the forward strand.
TCTGCCAATTTTTTTCCTTTCCTCATACCCGTTTTTCTACAAAAAAACAACCTGGGTTATGGGAAAATCCCTTGCCATACCCTATTTGAAATCCGAAGGCCGCCGTTCCAAACGCTTGCATTTATCACATTCAGCCACGTTTTTGACCTTACCCTTTTCAAAGAGGGTTTTCATCTTAACTTCTCCACCGCAAGAACAAAAGAATTTTTGAGTCGCGCTGGATATACGAGAATTCTTACTCTGAGCCATAGAAACATCTCCTCGCCATTATATGACGTTTTTGCTTTAATACAATAAGGCCTTTTCAAAATTGTGGATTTTGAAAAAGGCTCAAATATTTATAAAAAATACTATAAAGGTACGCTGATTGTCAATCGATAAATTGGTACAGATAGGACAAGAGTTTTTCTTTCCATGCTCCTGACTTGAGAATATGACCTTTGATTCCTAAAGCCTTTAAGCCGTACCGCTCAGCTTCTGATGTGTTGGATGTAAGAACAATAACCGGAACATTAGACGTAATGATAATCTTTTTAATAAATTTCCAACCATTCATATCGGAAAGGACCATACCAGTGATGACCAAGGCAACATCCTTTCGAGCAATGACTTCAAGCGCTTCGGTTCCCTGAGAAAAGCTTTCACCCAGAAATCCATGCTCTGCAAGAAAACTTTTTATTATTTTTCTGAAGAACATGCTATTATCCACATGAATAATCGTTTTCATTACCTACACCTCCATGACAGGCATTTTTTCTAAGATCCAAGTCCCCCTCGTCCTTATCTCACCTATAGGCTTACCAAGTAATGCGGTTTCAGAACCAGTCAGGTTTTGAAACAAACTCAAGTACAAAAAAATATCAGGGCATTTCTACCATGTGCTCTACAAAGGGACTTCTTAACTGACTGTTCGCCCTACCGCCCCATTCACCTGCATCAAAACGGCTGTTCAAAAAGGTCCAGAAACGCCGAGCAGGAACCAACTTGCCGTCCCCATACAAAGCTGCTCCCAAATAATAGAGGGTCTTATAGTATTCAGCATCTTCAATATAGTCCACTAACACCGGCCGTTTCATAGCCTCCACCAGCAAGTTTTCCAGACTGGTAAAGGTAAAATCATACTGATTACGGATTACTTCTTCGATTACAATGGTATTCTGAATCAAAAAAGAAAACATCAGATGTTCCACTGCCCGGTTATGCCGCCCCGAGGTGTAGTAATATAAGCCCAAAAGCCGATGGGCCCGCTCTACCAGCGCGTTGGTATACCGATACACCGTTAAAAAACGGCTGATTCCATCATTTTCCAACATCTTAAGCATGACGCTTTTCGTATTTTTATTTATTTCACCGGACCATAAGGTATCCTGCTCCAGGATATCCAAAAGCCGCTTTTCCATCTCCGTATAATTTTGTCTAATTTTAAGAATATCAACGATTTTATATAAAATTTCTATATCAAACCCAGGGTTTTCCAAAAAGGCCCGCTGTTCATAGGCTTTTTGGTACTGCCTCAAAGCCACTGCCAATTCTCCCTC
>JAIRLU010000087.1 GCA_031259215.1 Treponema sp.
GATGTAATTCCTGTTCGAGTTTGCACCATAAGAACCATGAAAATTCCTTCCCATCTCCCACAATTCCTATGCTCACCCTAACCTCCACCCAAAAAGAAATCATCCATCACCTCATCGCGGCCCATGAAAAACGGCCCTGGGGCAGCAAGATTGCCAAGTACTTCCGGGCCTTTACCGGGGCCTTTCATGCGGATATGCCTTTTACCTTCTATTTTCTTTCGGCAAACCATCCCATCATGTATGTGTACGATCCCCGGCCTGCAGAGCAGCGCAGTTCCCGCGGGGTGTTCCGGGAGGAATGTGAACGCAAGAAACCCAAGATTTTAGAGATTACCCGTTTCTTTGAGTATCTAGCCGATAATGGGTATGTCCTTATGGAGTACCGGGGTATCCAAGGACGGCCCGAGCGGCCCTTGGGGTATGATGCGGTATGGCGGAAGTACAGCGATTTTTATAACGATATTATGACGGGCTTATCCTTTGTGTGTCTTTCGGACTTTACCCCCACGGAGAAGCTCTATGCCCTATGGAAAGGCAGAATAGGAGCCTGATCCCCTGAGGCCCCCCCGATAAACCTACAAGACCCGCCGCAAGGCGGGTCTTTTTTTGTCCTAACTCCAGCGTACCCCTCCCGGTCAGCCGCCCAAATACGCAGCCTTTACCGCAGGATCCCCCATGAGTTCCTTGGCAGGACCGCTCTTGAGGACGTATCCGGTTTCCAGGATATAGGCCCGTACCGCAAGGCCCAGGGCCTTGAACGCGTTCTGTTCCACCAAGAGTATGGTGGTTCCCGCTTTGTTGATACGCCGGATGATGGCAAATATCTCATCCACCAGGATCGGGGCGAGTCCCATAGAGGGCTCGTCCAAAAGGAGCAGCCGGGGAGACGCCATAAGGGCCCTTCCCAAGGCAAGCATCTGCTGTTCCCCGCCGGACAAGGTTCCCGCGATTTGATGGATCCGCTCTTTCAGCCGGGGAAACAGCTCATAGACCATTTCCAAGTCCGTCCGAACTCCCCCCTTGTCCCGCCGGGTATAGGCCCCCATTTCCAGGTTATCCCGTACCGTGAGATTTGCGAAAATCCGCCGTCCCTCAGGGACTTGGATGAGCCGGGACGCCACAATCCGGTCCGGTGGCAGGGCCGAAATGTCCGCGCCTTCAAAGAAGACGGTTCCTCGCGTCTTCTTGATGATGTTGGAAATGGCATGGAGGGTGGTGGTTTTCCCCGCGCCGTTTGAGCCGATCAGGGTGATGATCTCCCCTTGAGCCACCTCGAAAGAAATACCCCTAAGGGCCTGGATTGCTCCGTAATGCACGGTCAAGTCCGAAACCTGTAGCAGTGTCCCCATGTTCACTCCTGATCATCCTGCACTGCGGCGTCTTCCCCTAAGTAGGCTTTTACCACTGCGGGATCCTTGCGGATAGCTTCGGGAAGCCCTGCGGCAATGACGCGGCCGTAATCAAGTACCAAAATCCGTTCACAGATACCCATCACCAGGCGCATATCGTGTTCAATCAACAGGATAGTCAGATGAAACTCCTGCCGGATAAAGGAGATGAGCTTCATGAGTTCTTCGGTTTCCTGAGGATTCATCCCTGCGGCAGGTTCATCCAGGAGGAGCAAGGTGGGATTTGCCGCCAAGGCCCGGGCGATTTCCAGCTTCCGCTGTTCCCCATAGGGAAGGTTCCGGGCCAGTTCATGTTTCTTATGCTCAATCTTGAACAAGTCTAGGAGTTCCCCGGTCCGTTGAATCATACGGGTTTCATCCGCATAAAACCGAGACAGCCGGAACAGCACATCCCAGGGCCTTACTATCCGTCTTGCGTGCAGCGCGATACGCACGTTGTCTTCCACCGTGAGGTTATTGAACAGCCGGATATTTTGGAAAGTTCGGGCCACCCCGATCCGGTTAAGCTGGGCAGGACTCAAACGCAGTATCCCGCCTAAAGAAGGGTAGTTCTTTTTCATGCCACCCACCCTGTGAACCCTCCGCTGCCGGTCCCAGAAGGCGATTTCTCCGCTTGTGGGGGTGTACAGCCCGGAAAGCATATTGAACACCGTGGTTTTCCCCGCGCCGTTCGGACCGATAAGCCCTACCAATTCTCCCTGAAAAAGATCACAGGAAAAATCACTCACTGCCCGAAGTCCGCCGAACAGGATAGAGAGATCCGATACCCGCAGAAGCAATGCGCCGGTACTGGTCATGGGCTTTTTCCTCTTCGGCGCAGCAAGCCCGCCAGCCGTTCACACAGGCGTACAAAAGAAAGTTCCTTCATGCCCAACAAGCCTTGAGGTCGGAAAAGCATCACGAAAATGAGGATTAAGGGATAGATGAGGAGCCGGTAATCCTGTAGAAATCGGAGAAATTCCTGGAGATACGTCAAGACATAGGCGGCTAATACGGAACCGGTCATGGAACCCATGCCGCCCAAGACCACAAAGATCAGGTAATCAATACTCTTGCTGAAGGAAGCCACATCAGGTTTAACAAAACCCACCACCATAGCAAAGAGGCTTCCCCCGATCCCGGCGATAAACGAGGCGATCACGAAACCGAGCATCTTGTACCGGAACACCCCGACACCGTTGGCATTGGCCGCGATCTCGTCTTCCCGGACCGCCAGGATCGCCCGTCCATAGCTGGAGCGGAGTAAATTCTGGAGGAGTATGAGTATGACTACCAGGGCGGTGGTTACGGTACAAAAGGAAATATCCGGATAAATGGCCAGCAGGGTGGTAAACCGTCTGCCATTGGCCCCTCCTGAAATAGCCTTGAGGTTGACCAGGATCACCCGGATGATCTCCCCGAATCCCAAGGTAACAATGGCCAAGTAGTCCCCGGAGAGTTTGAGGGTGGGAAAACCGATGATAAAACCCATGAACGCGGTTACCAGGCCCGCAAGGAGCACCGCTATGGGCAGAGGGAGTCCCACATCCAGGTTAAAGAAGATAGCCCCGTAAGCTCCCAGGGCCATGAACCCTGCCTGGCCTATGGAGAGCTGCCCTGTAATCCCGGTGATGGTGTTCACACTCACCGCCAAGATTGCATTAACTCCCCCCAAGGTGATGATCTGGGCTATATAGGCGTCAATGATTTGGTATTTTATCAACAGTGAAGGGAGACCCACCCCGGCCAGAGCAAAGAGCCCCGGAATGAGTCGATTCCTGATATGGGTCCTCATGGGGATGTTCGGCTTGCACATCGCCCTACACCTTCACCCTGGTCTTTTTACCGAGGATTCCCGTAGGCTTCACCAAGAGGATGATAATAAGCACGGAAAAAGAAATGGCGTCCGCATATTGGGAAGAGAGGAAGCCCTTGGTCAGGGTTTCCGCAATCCCCAGGATAAAGCCTCCCAGCATGGCGCCCGGGATCGAACCGATACCGCCCAGTACGGCCGCGACAAACGCCTTGAGCCCCGGCATGGTTCCCATAGTAGGGGAGATTTGAGGATAGGCGCAGGCAAAGAGGATGCCTCCTGCGGCAGCCAGGATGGAACCCAGGGCAAAGGTGAAGGAAATAGTGCCGTTCACCGAGATCCCCATGAGACTCGCCGCCTTGAGGTCGTAAGAAACCGCCCGCATGGCCTTACCCCGCTTGGTATAATTGATGATGTAATTCAGCATGACCATGAGTACGGCGGATAACACGATCACAATGATCTGAATATTGGAAATAGAAAAAGCCCCCAGGGACAGGTTCCATACCGGAGGCCGGGGAAACTGCCGAGGGTTGGGGCCCACAAAACGAAGCACCCGCGCGCCGTTTTGCAGGATAAGAGAAACCGCAATCGCGGTAATGAGCGAATTAAGCCGGGGAGCGGTCCGCAGAGGCCTATAGGCAAAACGTTCGATGAATACCCCCAAGGCGCCGCAGAGGGCCATAGCCAGTATAAAGGCCGCTGCCAATGAAAGCGGGGACACCCCCAGCCAGGTGAGGACAAAATACCCCGTATATGCCCCCACCATGAGCACATCCCCGTGGGCAAAGTTGATAAGCATCACGATGCCATACACCATAGTATACCCCAAGGCAATAAGCGCATAGATACTGCCCAGGGATATACCGTTAATCATCTGCTGTAAAAAAACACCGGATACCAAAATGCCGCCCCCAGCCTCAAAATCAGGGATTTACCGTGGTCTTATACACCGTGGTCAGCTTTCCGTTGGTTTTGACCAATTCCACCATCACCGCGGATTTGATCGGGTTTCTCTTGGCGTCAAAGGTGAGATTCCCCGTAACGTAACTTCCCTTGGTTTGAACGAGGGCGTCCCGGACCTTGGATGCATCGGTGGAACCCGCACGGACTATGGCGTCCCGGACAAGGAACAGGGAATCATATCCCAGAGCCGCGAAAGAAACCGGCACGGACTTAAATTTTCCCTGATAGGCCTTCACGAAATTCACCACCTTGGGGTCGGTAGAATCCGAAGCATAGTGGTTGGAATAAAAGCCGTTCAGCACTTCGTCGCCGGCATTTTCGGTGAGGCCGTCCCAGCCGTCAGCGCCCACAATGGGGACCGTGAGGCCTTGCGCGCGAAGCTGCTTGGCAATGAGGGACACCGTGGCATAGTAATCCGGTAGATAGACTACATCGGGATCGGTGCTTTTTATCTTGGTAAGCTGGGCGTTGAAGTCCACGTCGCCGGTGATATAGGATTCCTTGGCGACGACGGTTCCCCCCTGTTTCTCAAAAGCCGCGACAAAATTATCCGCAAGTCCCACCGAATAGTCATTGGCATTATCGTAGAGCACCGCCGCTTTTTTTGCCTCGATATCGGTTGCCGCAAAAAGTCCTCCCACAGTCCCCTGGAAGGGATCGATGAAACAGGCCCGGAAGATGAAATCTCCCGCATCGGTGATGGACTCCATCGTCGCGGCAGGGGCTACCAAAAGGACCTTTTGGGCCTGGGCCAGGGACGTAATTGCCTGGGTGCAGCCTGAGGTAAGAGACCCGATAATGATGGTCGCCTTATCTTTGGTCGTGAGCTTTTTGTAGGCATTGACCGTTTTTTCCGGGTTCCCCTCGTCGTCTTCGGAGATCAAGACCAATTTCTGGCCATTAATCCCTCCGGCGGTATTGATTTCCTCAATGGCCAGTTCAATACCGTTCCGGGCTTCTACCCCGTACACAGCCACGGGCCCGGAAAGGGGGAAAATACCCCCGATGGTGATGGTACCGCTTCCTTGGGCGTCTGTCTTGCCGCCTGCAAAAACCAGTCCGGCAGCCAAGCTCATTCCCAAAAGAACCAAAGTGAATTTTTTCATAGTTTTTCTCCTTTAATTTCGTATAGTACCCTATGGTATTCTGTATGTCCAGGGGGAACGGCAAGGTCATGTACTTTTTCCGACAGAGGGAAACCGTGATAGAAGGGAAAAGGCAGGGGGGAATCATGGAAATCACGGCGGAAAAGATACACAGGATGAAAGAGGGCTTGGGCGGTATAACCGAGAGCCGGCGGCCATGAAGACACCTTTTGCACAATCTGATAGACGTGCTGGTGATCGGCCGACCACGATACGGGCCGGATGGGACGAATGCACCGTTATGGAGGAGGTTGGCAAAGCAGGACAGGACAATTGCTGGAGTTGCCGCAGGGGATACCCGATGAGCGAACCTGGGGCAGGATATGTGCCCGGATACAACCGGCGGAACTGATGACCTGTCTTTATCCATGACTTTCGGGGGTGAACCAGGCCTGAGGCCGAGAGATA